>CAYLJQ010000881.1:0-2906 GCA_964383955.1 uncultured Heliomicrobium sp.
GATTGCCAAAGGCCGCGAGCCTTCTGATGCGGTTCACATTGCCAGCCGGGCACGTGGGACTTCCAGTGTGGCGCATACGGTTTCGGCGGCAATGGCGCTTGAAATGGCGTGCGGGGTGACACCTCCGCCGTTGGCGATCATCGCCAGAAATCTGGGAGCTTCCGGCGAAGTGATCAGCGAAAGCACGCATCACTTATTTGTGTTGGCTGGACCGGATTATTCAGAAGCTGCAATCAGTCGCACCAGCTTGCCGCTGTGGGGCAAAGCGCAAAAAACTCCTGCGCCAGGTGTGGACGTCCACGGACTGGATACGATCGCCGAAGTCATGCGCGGCCTCAATCCGCTCAGTGGGCACTTGTACCTGGAATCTTTGCAGATGATGCGGCTGGCGCGCGAAATTGTGTCGCTTGTGCTGGGCAAATATCCGCATCCTTCGGCTGTGATTCCGGGAGGAATTGGCGTCGAAGCCAACAAGGAATCGCTCAATCAGGTTTTAGGCCGAGTCAACACGTTGCTGGATTACGCAAAAAAGGTCGTCGCCATTTGGGACGATCTGGTGGATTTCTTTTACGACGCGGAGCCGCGTTACCGCCGCGTAGGCGAATTGCCCGGCAATTTGCTTTCGGTCGGTTTGTGGGATGACCCCGAAAGTTATGACGCCAGCTATATCAACTGCAACGGTTGGGGAGAGCGGCGAATGTCTGTGCCGGGCGTGCTGTTGAATGGCGAGTTGCGTACTTCGCGGCTGAGCGACATCAATATTGGCATTGAAGAGTTCATTGAACATTCATTTTATGAAAGCTGGCCGCAGCAAGCTTTTCAAACTGATCCGATGAGCGGGCCGTTATCGCCCAATCATCCGTGGAATAAGCAAACGGTTCCTTCGCCGGTAGAACGAGATTGGCGCAAACGCTATTCGTGGGCGGCGGCTCCGCGCTGGGATCGCGAGCCAATGGAAACCGGTGCGCTAGCCAGAATGTGGATCAATACTGTTAGCGCGAACCAGAATTGCGAATTCATCACTACCGGTCGCCGCGCGATGGAAATCGCGTTGCCAAAAGGGCAGTTGCCATCAATTTCCGTTCGTTGGCTGATTCCGGAACGACCGAATACGTTGGAGCGAATTCGAGCGCGCGCGTATCAGGTGGCTTATGCCGGAATGGTCGCGTACGCCAATCTGTTGCAGGCGTTTGATTACATACGGCGCGGCGAAATCAGTATGTCGCAGCGGTTTCGCGTGCCGGAAAAAACTACAATTGGCGCGGGATTTTGGGAATGCGGACGCGGCGCGGTGACGCATCATCTGTCAATCGCCGAGCGGCGGTTGATGAATTATCAGATCATCACTCCATCAGAATGGATGGGATCGCCGCGCGACGCTGTTGGCATTCCCGGAATTTACGAAGCGGCGATTATGAACACGCCATTGCTGGAAGAATGCGCCCGTTCAGAAGACCTGACAGGCGTGGATATTTTGCGGACTGTGCGTAGCTTTGACCCTTAACGAATGATGAAGGCGGAATGCTGAATGATGAATTTGTCAGAGTGCCATTCATCCTTCATCCTTCATCATTCATAATTTCACTTGATGGTTTTCAACAACTTACCAATCGAATTCGATAAAACCGGACAGGCGCGAATGCGCGCCGTTGGGGTAGCCGATCCATTTGGATTGAAGCTTGTCATGCGGCCACAAACAAACGGTGAGCAAGACCGGTTTTTGCGCGAAGCGGATAACAATCCACACGTTTATCGGCTGGAAGTTGATCCTTTGACGCGCGCTTCAGAGCAGCTAAGCCTGAAAGCATTGATTGATTTTGCTTCGCGCAAAGTGGTTGACGCGCGTGTTGAAAACACCAGTTACCGCGGATACGAACAGATTTTGAAAGAGCGCGCGCCCAGTGATGTTGTGGCAATTGCCAGCCGAGTCAGCGGACAGGGCAGTGGCGCGAATTCAATTGCCGCGGCGCAGGCGTTGGAAATGGCGTACGGCGTGACGCCTCCGCCGCTGGCCACAATCGTGCGTTCGCTCGGCGCGGCTGCGGAATTGCTGGCATCGCACGTCCGGCATTTGTTTTTGGTTGCCGGACCGGACTATTCCGAAGCGGCAGTCGCCAAAACCAATCCGGCATTTTGGATTGTCGCGCAACAGACATCCGCAGCGGGTGAAGCCGTTCACGGCTGCCGCACCATTGGCGACATTATGGCCGGAATGAATCTGTTCAGCGGTCATCTTTATCGCGAAGCCTTGCATCTGACGCGCACGGCCGCCGAAGTCGCTGCGCTTGTTTTCGGCAAATATCCTCACCCGTCAACGGTCTTTCCGGGCGGAATGGGGATTGAGGCAAATCGTTCAACGTTTCAAAGTGTGCTGGGGCGAATCAATCAACTGGTTGATTATTCCAAAAAGATCGTCGCGATCTGGGATGACCTGACTGAGTTCTTTTATGCTGCCGATCCGCGTTTTCAGCATGTGGGCGAAACCCAGTCCAACTTTATCAGTTGCGGTTTATGGGACGATCCTGCCGCGTATGACCCGCGTTTTGACAAGTGCAATGCCTGGGGCGAACGCCGAATGGCGACGCCGGGCGTGATCGTGAAAGGGAAGCTGCGGACGAACAAGCTGACGGAAATCAGTGCCGGAACCGAAGAATTTTCCGATCGTTCGTTTTTTTCCGCCTGGAACGGGCATCCGATGAAATCCGATCCGTTGGGCGTGCCGCTGTCGCCGCTGCATCCTTGGAACAAGCTGACGATTCCGGTTCCCGATGCCGTTGAATGGAATGGAAATTACACATGGGACACGGCTCCGCGCTGGGATCGTGAGCCGATGGAAACAGGTGCGTTGGCCAGGCAGTGGATAACTGCCGTCAGTGGAAAATTGAAAAACGAGTTTATTCATACGA
>CAYLJQ010000882.1:0-2899 GCA_964383955.1 uncultured Heliomicrobium sp.
CTCAAGTTGTTTCGGAAACAGTTTACGGAGCGAAGTAACCCGTTACATCAATGACCGCGTGGACGGTCGAAAAGGTGTACACATTGAACTGTCCGGCGGTATTCAAACCGGCAATGAAGCCGTTGCCCCGAACTTCCGCAGGCACAAAGTTGATGTTTGAAACCAGCGGAACGCTGTTGCCTGTCGGATACAACGTCCCGAAGCCGTAGTTCGACAATTGGTTGATGACGGTGAAATTGCCGGTGATTGCTCTGGATGTGCTTGGAATGGTCAGCCCGTTACACGTCAGCCTGGCATTTTCAGTGCGCGCAAACTGCGCCTGAAGTGGTTGTCCCGGCGTATCACAAGCCGTATATCCATAGCGCGTGTCCAGCAACCTCAGCGGTCTGGACAAGGGTTGATACAGCAACCCTGCGCCGTTCACGTCCACTGCTTCCGTGCTGAAATATCCCGTTACATCCAGCACAGCATGCACGGTCGAAAACGCATACAGATCGAATTGACCGCTGGAGCTTAGTCCGCTGATAAAGGAGCCATTGGTTACGCGATTCGGATTGTAATTTACGCTGTACGTCTGCGGCACTGACACGCCGGACGGGTAAACCATCCCGAATCCGTAATTGCCCAGTTGATTGACCACTGTGAAGTTGCCTGCAATTGCCCGCGCAGCCGTGGGAATGGTCACGCCGCTGCAAGTTCCCCAGGCATTTTTGGCATAAGAGGTCTGACCTTGCAGAGGCGTTCCCGGCATATTGCACGCCGATTGTCCTGGCCGCGTATCCATCAAGCGCACCGGTCTTGGCAATGGATGGTAGTACAGCCCGCCTGTGCCCGGAGGCGCAAAGTACCCCGTAACGTCAATTTCCACGTCAGCCGTGGTCGAAGTGTAAATGGTGAATTGGCCGCTGGAATTCAGGCCGGTAATGAATGAATTCCCCACGGTCGAATACGCCGGGTAATTCACGTTTGACGCCAGCGGCGTGGCGTTGCCAGCCGGATAAACAGTTCCGTATCCGGAAGTGCTGGAAGAATTGTTGACCGTAAAATTTCCCGTGATTGCCTGGGCGGCGGCGGGAATGGTGACGCCGTTGCAAGTCATACGAGCGCTTTGTGTGTAAGCGGAAAGGGCTTGAATTGGGCCGGCAGTCGAACTGCATCCAGGGTAACCCGGCCTGGTTTCAAGCAGGCGCACAGGATACGGCAGCGGATAATACTGCAAACCTTGCGCGGCAAATCCGGATTGACCATTTTGAGTAATGGTTACAGTTTGGTTGGCGACGGTAATAGTTCCAGTACGGGTTGCGCTGGAAGTGTTAGATGCAACTGTGAATGTCACTGTGCCGCTGCCACTGCCGGAACTTCCTGAAACCGTTACCCACGAAGTCGCATTGGTTGATGACCATCCACAGCCTGCCGTCGCGGTGACGTTGACACTGCCGCTGCCTCCGTTGGCTGCAATGGTGAAACTGGTCGGACTGACAGTGTAGCTGCAAGCTGCGGTGGCTACTGCCAGGGAAAAGGTTTTCGTCGCAGTTGTGTTGGCCGAATCTCTGGCCATAACGGTAAACGAAAATGTTCCTGCCTGGCTTGGCGTCCCGGAAAGAACGCCTGTTGCCGTTAGCGACAAACCCGAAGGAAGCGATCCGCTGTAAACGCTCCATGTGTAACCGGGAACGCCTCCAGTGGCTGACAGAACTTGCGAGTAGTAGCTTGCCATTTGGGCGTTCGCCAGCGTTGATGTGGCGATGCTCACAGGCGTGACGCCACTGCTACTGCCAGGATAGATAAACTGGATTGCGCTCATGTCATCTTGCCGCAATCCGGCGCAGCGGCCATCGAAATGCGCATAGGCATACATGGTCGCCGAAGAATCGAGCGAATGGCCTATGCCCAGCGCGTGACCAAGTTCGTGCGTGGCAATTTCCTGCACGTTGCAACTGCTGGTGAAATGGCAGCTTGCATACGGATTGAAGGACATATTGGCTTCAATTGCTTTGAAAAAAGTGATGCCGTTAATGACGCGCGATTGGAATGGGTTGTATTGGACGATACCCGCCGCCGCCAGAATGCCGGAACAGCCTCCCCCGGGAGGAGAAAACGGCGAGTAGTTGTCGCAGTTGTTGAACGAGATTGTATTTTCGCCGTCCGCTACCAGCAGGCCGCAGTTGCTGGTTGTGCCGCCATTGCTGGCTCGCAATCCAGAGCCGCTAACGTTCGACCAGGCATTCAGTGCCGCGCTGACGTCATTGACAATTGTCGAGGTCGGCGCGCCCGAAGGATTGATTTTGAAAATAACTGGCTGGCCGGAGTCCGGTTCAAACCAACGCGGCGGCTGATTCGGATTGATGAAGGTGAAGTTTGGCGCAGGTCCCAAACCGCCGCCCGTAATTTCCTGTGGACGTTCCCGAACTGCCTGGATTCCATAAAACCTGGTTTCATGTTGAGCCGCCGCTGTTTTCGTCGCTGAAATGCGTGAACGAAGCATTGCCGCAAATTCCGTGAAATCTGCGCGATCCGTGATCGGGCCGCTTTGCGACCGACCGACAACGCTGACGTTTGCATTGGCTGCATCTCGCGTGACAGTCAGCCTGCCGGTTCTTTCGCTGTTGGCGACGGAGTATTTTCCCAAAAACCAGTTGTGAACGCGCAAGCTTCCATCAGCCCATGTGTCTAGAAACAGCAAAACATCTTCCCCAGCTTTGAATTCCGGCGTCCCGAAAATGATGCTGCCGCGACTGCCTGAAATTCCTCCGGGTTCTTTAATGACGATTTCTCCGAGAGTGATTTTGCCTTTGAAGACTTCCTGCACCCGCAGCGTGATGTATGTGAAAACAACATCGTGTTGTCCGTCCAAGCCGCTGGTGACGGAAACAACCTGGCCTCGCACGATGGCGCGCGC
>CAYLJQ010000883.1:0-2884 GCA_964383955.1 uncultured Heliomicrobium sp.
TTGAGGTTGGCGCGGAATCTAAACCCGGTTTCAAAATGTGTCAAGCGTTTTGGCTGGCTGATTGACACTTTATCCACAAATACTCGACAATCTCCGCACACCAAGACGTTCTAAAAACACCAGACATTCCGTTGCTGGGATTTGACTAAAATAAATGGTGCTTTCCCCTTTGCCCTGCGCCGTTTCGACGGCGGTTACTGAAAGGCGGGCTTACAGATATGAAGAAGGCTTTGCGAGTTCTATTGGTGGGTTGCGTATTGGGATCGCTTGCGGCAACTCCCACATCTGAGCACAACAATAATTCCTTTGCAGTGGTCGAAGCCGCTCCGGCTTTTGCCTTTATTTCTGGAACCGTGAAAGACGAGCGTGGCGCTCCGCTGATCGGTGCGACTGTCGCTCTGTTGGAATCCAGACATCGCGGCAAAGAGCTGAAGCGCGTCAACACCGACCTGAAGGGAAGATTCACTGCCGGGATCACGCCGGGAACGTATCGCCTGCGCGCTTTTGCCGAAGGCTTCGCTCCGCGCATCACCAACGTGGTGCTTGAGCGTCCGGTACACGTTACTCAGAACTTCAATCTGAAACGCGATGACACGCTCGTGCAACGACGCGGAGACAGTGATGATTATCGCTGGATTGCTCGTGGCGCTCCGCGTCACGCAATGAATCTGACTGAAAAAGCGGATGACATTGTTGACCTGGATCCGGAAAGAGCGCTGCAAACCCAACGTACTGCCGAGCGCCCGACCATTCATGGCGTGGCGCAATTTATTGCGGTGGGTTCTGCTTCACAGAATGGTTATCCGTCGGCCAGCTTCTTTGGGACGAACTTTGCAATTTCCGGTTCATTCGGCAGCGGATTTGAAATGGCCGTCATTGGCCAACGCGGAATCGGACAACTTGCCCCGCAACGCGTTTCTGCTATTGGCACGTACCGTCCCAGCGACAAGCATCAAGTCACAGCCGCAATCAGTTATGGCCAGATCGCCCTTGCCAGAAGGCTGGGACGTGAATCGGCCACGACGATGAACGATGCGACATTTGACGGCAACGGGTTGCTGCCAAATAACAATTCCCTTTCGCCTACGGACGACGCGGGCTTGCTGGATCAAGTATCTGTGTCCGCCACGGTGACGTCACAGGTGTTTCAGCCGTTGCTTCTGATTTATGGATTTGATTACTCGCGCTTTGTTGGATCGGCGAACAGACAGCACGACAGTATTTTGCCGCGTTTTGCCGTTCAGTATTCGCCGACAGCGAAATGGAGAATAAACGCTGCTGCGACTCCCGGCACCGATCACCAAAATCAGTCGCTCGAAAACTTCGATACTGAAAACCTGCAAGCTTCATTCGTCACATCGCCTGCGGAAATCGCGTTTGCCGGTTCGCCAATTCCCGACCGCAGCCAGCGATTTGAATCCGGCTTTGAAAGGCTGTTTGGCGAAGGCAATTCGTCAATTGCGGCTTCGGCTTTTTACGATCTGGTTTCCGGTCATGGTGTGGGTGTGCTGGCATTGCCGCTGGAAGCTTCGCCGGAAAATCAGCAAGCATTCCAACAAGTTGCCAATCGCGTCACAGCAATGAACGGTGCAGCGCGCGGCGTCAGGGTGATGTACAACCGCCGATTCAATGATTACGTTTCGACTTCGGTCGGATACAGCTTTGGTCGCGGCGAGCAATTCACCAATCAACCGCTCGAAACAATCTCGCCAGCGGGATTGTTCAGAGGCGCATTTTTCCAGGTTGCAGCGGCGCGGCTTGATATGGATTTCAGGCAGCGAACCGGCACGCGCATTTCGACGGTTATACGCTTGTCACCATCGGCGGTCGTGTTTGCAATTGATCCTTTCGCTGGCCAAATGAGCGTGTACGATCCAAACCTGAACATTTATGTGACACAAGAACTGCCCAATTTTGGTTTGCCAGTCCGTTGGGAAGCCATCGTTGATGCGCGCAATCTGCTGGATCAGGCGATTGGGACAGATGACGGGACAATTCAAATTGTCGCTTCCCGGACTCGCCGGTCAGTTCGCGGCGGTTTTGCATTCCGCTGGTAAATAACCGAAGCCACAGGAGGCTTCCCGATATAAGCTAGCTTTGCTGGGGTTAATAGACTGAAAGACTGAAAGACCAAAACGTGACACCACAACCCAGCACAACCCGAGTTACGACACGCACATTGTTGCTGCTTTTCATCGCCCTGTTGGCGTTGGGCGTCGGCGCGTTCAATTTGCGTGATCGCTTGAACCAAAAAGTTGTGCTGACGGACGGCGTCGTCTGGCGAGATGACGCAGAACTTGGCGTTGTTGCTTCTCACATCGAACCAGGCGGTCCGGCATCAAAAGAAAGCATTCGGCCAGGCGACGTTTTAATCGGCATCAGCGCAACCGGCGGCGTGGATGATTTTGAAGAAGTCACCAAAGCCCAGCACGTTCAAATCTATCTGGATTTGGCCAAAGACCGCGCCCAGGACGACAAGGCGTCCACGCTGAGTTACTGGATTGAAAAGCGTAACGACACGGGCGAAACCGTCATGCGCGAAGGCGTTGCCGACCTGAAATTGCAAGCGCGACCGATTCACGTTTTGCGAGGTTTGTATTTAGCGCTGGTTGGACTGATTTATCTGGCCATCGGAATTTACTTTTTGCTGCGTCAGGGCCGCGCACCACACGTCACACACTTTTTCCTGCTTTGCCTGCTAGCTTTCATCGCACATTTCTACAGTCCGACCGAAGAGATGCGAATGCAATTCGACAAGGCTGTAGATTTTGTTGATTACATTGCGTTGATTCTGCTGGCGCCGATGTTCATGCATTTTGCGACGATTTACCCTGCGCGTCCGCAATTGGTTTCGCGAAGGCGCTGGCTGACAATCGCACTGTAT
>CAYLJQ010000884.1:0-2883 GCA_964383955.1 uncultured Heliomicrobium sp.
GTCAGTCAAGCGAAACGAATTCAGCCATCTCTCAAGCTTCAGCCAGAAACTCTACCGGCAATCTTTTCGACGATTTTCTTCAAACTGACATTGCGCCTGCTGACGGATTCGATTTTCCGTTTGGCGATGCCGACGGCAAAGGCGCTTATACCGACAATGCCACGGGAAAGACGCATCAAGGCTGGTACATCGCGACGAAGTTTGGCGAAAAGTACAGTCTTGGAATTCACCCGGCGGAAGATTGGAATGGAAATGGCGGAGGCAATACCGATCTCGGCCAGCCAGTGTTTGCGGTTGCCAATGGACATGTCGCATTTGCCGAACAAGCCGGTCAGCCTTGGGGAAATGTTGTTGTCATCGAACACGTCTTTTATGAAAACCATCAGCAGCGGCGGATTCGATCTTTGTACGCGCATCTGCAGACCTTGCAGGTGAAAGCGGGCGAAGCGGTCAAACGGCGGCAACAGGTCGGCACCATCGGCCAGGACCCGGACAAAACCTTTGGCGCGCATCTGCATCTGGAATTGCGCTGGGATGAATCGCTTGCGCCGACGTACTGGCCTTCGTCCAACGGCAAGGATTTGAAATGGGTGCGCGAACATTACGCCGAACCTTCCGCCTTCATTGCCGCGCATCGCAGTTTGTTTGTGCCTCAGCAAGAAGCGACGCTGGTTTTGGTGGATCAGGAACGATACAAGATGCGGCTGTATCAATCCGGCAAGTTGAAAGGCGAATACGACATCAGCCTGGGCCAGGGCAAAGGCCAGAAGCGCGTGCAGGAGGACAACAAGACTCCGAAGGGAATGTACTTTGTGTTGAACAAGCACCGAGGCAAATTCGATGGCGCTTACGGCGCGTATTACGGCGGTCACTGGATCAAGGTGAATTATCCGAACCGCTACGACGCCCAGCGTGGGCGCGCCGAAGGTTTGATTTCCGTCGAACAGGAGCGCGCAATTGCCGCCAATTGGAGCCAGCGTAAACCGACTCTGGAAAACACGCGGCTGGGCGGCGGCATAGGCTTTCACGGCTGGGCGCAGGAATGGGACAACAGTGGGCTGCGCCATCTATCCTGGGGCTGCGTGGTCATGCACATTTACGACATCAGCAAAGTTTTCGATCAGATTCCTCCGGGTACGATGGTGGTGATATTCTGACGTCCATACAGTTATGAAATGAGGAGATAAGGCTAAAGCTTGCAGACAGAACTCGACATTTTGCGTGATGTAACGAATCGCTTAAATACTGCCCGAATTGATTTCATGTTGACCGGTTCAGTGGCGATGAACCATTACGCACAACCGCGCATGACTCGCGATATTGATTTGGTCGTCGCATTGAACCCGGGTGATGCCGAAAAGATTGCAGTTTTGTTTGAGCCGGACCCTTGGAGCCGTCGCTCAGGCAATTGCGCGCAGGGGAATGTTCAATCTCATCCACAATGACAGCATCATCAAGGTGGATTGCGTTGTGTTGAAAGACGAGCCATATCGCCTGGAAGAGTTCGCTCGGCGGCAAGAAGTCACTATTAGCGGGTTTCAAACTTGGATTGTCAGCCGCGAGGACTTGATCCTTTCCAAACTCTACTGGGCGCGGGATTCCAGGTCAGAAATGCAGTTTCGGGATGTGCGTAACATTCTGACGCCGGATTCCGACTTGGATTATTTGCAGAGCAGGGCGGATCAACTGGGCATCGCTAATTTGCTTTTGGAGGTGCTAGACACGAATGAATGATACGCCGCCTGAAATCGCTAAAATGGTGCGCGAACGAATGCTGGCACGTTCGAGTGAGGAACGAGTGCAAATGGGCAACCAGATGTTCGAGGTTGCTCGTGCCATGATTCTAGCTTCGTTCCCGCCGGGATTGAGCGAGATCGAAACAAAACGACGCTTGTGTGAGCGTCTATATGGTGACGAAGTAGATGTAGAAGCGTTTGTGGCAAATCTGGAAGCGCGAGCACTACAACCAGCCAATGAGCCGCAAACGAAATAGCAATCTGACTAAATGATTGAATGGAGAAAATTCGAGTGAGCAAACTAAACTCTGCTGGGATTCCGTTGCGCACTTTGGGGCGTACAGGCGTTGATGTGACTGCGATAGGCTTTGGCGGCTATCACCTGGGTTTGGTGAAAGACGATGCCGAAGCCGTTCGGCTGGTGCAGGAAACGATTGATGCGGGCATCACCTTCATGGACAACGCCTGGGAATATCACGATGGGCGCAGCGAAGAGTTGATGGGCAAGGCCATCGCCGCCCGGCGGCAAGACGTGTTTTTGATGTCCAAAGTTTGCACGCACGGACGCGACCGTCACGAAGCGATGCGGCAACTGGAAGATTCACTGCGGCGGCTAAAAACCGATTACCTGGATCTGTGGCAGGTTCACGAAGTCGTTTATGAAAACGATCCCGAATGGCATTTCGCTCCGGGCGGAGCGGTCGAAGCGCTGGCGCAAGCGCAGCAGGAAGGCAAAGTTCGTTTTGTAGGCTTCACTGGCCACAAAAGCGCCGAGATTCATCTGAAGATGCTGGCGTATGAATATCCATTCGACGCTTGCCAGTTGCCGCTGAATGTTTTGGATGGAACGTTCCTCAGCTTCGAGCAAAAAGTTTTGCCGGAGCTGGAGCGGCAGGGAATTGCAGCCATCGGCATGAAAAGCATGGGAGGCGGCGGCGATATGGTCAAAGCCGGAGTCGTAACTGCTGAAGAAGCATTGCGTTACGCGATGAGCTTGCCAGTGGCTTCTATCATCAGCGGAATTGATTCTTCGGAAATCTTGCAGCAAAACCTGAAGGTCGCGCGCAACTTCCAGCCGATGAACGCCGAAGAAATGCAAACGCTGAGAACGCGCTGCGCGGCAGCGGCTGGGGACGGGCGCTACGAG
>CAYLJQ010000885.1:0-2877 GCA_964383955.1 uncultured Heliomicrobium sp.
ATGGGCGTCCAGAAACCCTGTTGGAAAGCCACATTGAGCGATGGTTTGCAGTCTGCCTCGATTCTTATCGTAAAGCTGGACACTTCCGAAGTCCGCTTTCATCAGCCGTACAGACGATTCCAGAATCTGATCCAGCGCAGCCCCCAAATTTGGCGTGACCAACAGCAGGGTGCTTGAATCATAAAGATCGCGCATCTTTTTCAGTTCAAGGACCAATTGCCCTTCCGCCCGCTTCCGTTTGGTAATGTCAACAAAGGTTAAAACCACGCCTTCTATGCGGTCTTCGGCTGTGCGATAGGGCAGCACGCGAAGCATGTAAATGAGTCCGCTGGTAGTCCGCACTTCGCGTTCAATGGTGTTTAGCTTGTCCAGCACCATTTCCGCGTCCTTATGCAAATCCGTGTACTCCAACCGATGGGTGATGTCCGAAAGCGGGCGACCGAAACCCGACGGAATCAGGTTAAACAGTTCGCTGGCTGCGGGGGAAAACAACTGAACGCGAAAACTGCGATTCAGGAAAATCACTGCAATGTCGGTCGAACTGATCAGATTTTGCAGGTTATTGGTGGTCAGCGATACTTCTTCGACTTTGATCTTTAGTTCCTGATTGACCGTCCGCAGTTCTTCGTTGACGGATTGCAACTCTTCCTTGCTGGTTTCCAATTCCTCCGCAGCCGAACGCAACTCTTCATTGATGGCCTGCAGCTCTTCGTTCGAGGCTTTGAGTTCCTCGGCTTGCACTTCGTGTTGTTCGTTCGACAGGCGCAGTTGCGCCTTGACGCGAATCAATTCCTCTTCCAGATGGCGCGTCATTGGTTCTTCCGTCGCCAATGTTATGGGATTGTCTTTTTCTGTGTCCGATTCTGTAACGGCGGTTTGCTCGAACAGCACCAGGATGAAACCGCGCGCCGTGTCGTCTTCCTGAAAAACGGGGCGGACGTGAATGTTGACCGACTCCGTGCGCTCATCAATTCTGACTTTTAAGTTTTTGGCTTCAACATTTGCTCGCTGCTTGACGGCCTGATAAAGGGCTACGCGAAGTTCAAGGCGCAGTTCCTGCCGGATCAAGGTCAGCAGATTTTTTGAAACCTCGCCGCCTGAAATTTGCAGATACCGCCCGGCGCGGTTCGGCAGATGCACAAGATCGTATTCCTCGTTGATCAGGACTGAGGGTGGCGCATACTTTTCCAGCAGTTGTTTGTGCAAATCTCCATAACTGATGCGCTCCAGCGTGGGTTCCTGCGTCTCTGGCGAAGCGACTTTCTGGAGCGCCTGCTGTAAACGGAGTGCCGGTACGGACTCCGGCACAGGATAGGAACGCGCGGCAACCTGGCGGCTTTGGTAAATATGATGTTACCGGCTGAAGGGAGCAAACAAATCGCTGGCGCCGTCCGCCGATTCCGAAGTGCCCAGAAACAAATACTTACCCGGATCGAGCGCGAAATGCAGCGTTTCCATCACCCGCTCCTGGGCTCCGTGGTTCAGGTAAATCAACAGGTTGCGGCAAGTCGCCAGGTCCAGGTGCGAAAACGGCGGGTCTTTGATGACGTTGTGATGGGCAAACAAAACCATTTCCCGAATTTCGCGCCGGATGCGATACCCGTCGGCTTCTTTTGCGAAAAAACGGCGCAAACGTTCCGCAGAAACATCCGCTGCGTCGTTGAGGCTGTAAAAACCTTCCCTGGCCCTGATGATGGCAGTCTCATCAATATCAGTGGCAAAAATCTGAATCTTCGGCGCGTCAAGTGCGCCAAAAGTCCGTTCAGCACAAAGCATTGCGATGGAATAAGCTTCTTCGCCAGTAGCACACCCCGCCACCCAAATTCGCACCTGATCTTCACTTTTTTTGTCCTGGAAAATGCGCGGCAAGACCTCCTGTTCAAGAGCCTCGAACGCCTTCTGGTCGCGAAAGAAATTGGTGACGGAAATCAGCAGATCTTTCAGCAGCGCCTGTGTTTCTTCAGGATGTTGATGTAGAAACGCGACGTAGGCTGAAAGGCTTTGCAGGGCGCGGACGTTGACACGCCGTTCGATGCGGCGCAGCAGGCTGGGGCGTTTGTAATGGGAAAAATCGTGGCCCGTGCGAAAGCGAAGCTGCGCGAAAATCTCGCGCAGCGCCTGCTGCTGATCTTCGGGGCGGACTTCGGCTTCGATGGGAATCTCAACGATTCCCAGATTTTTTTTGAAGGCAATGATTTTGGCGGGAATCTCAGCAACAGGTAAAACTTCGTCCACCAACTCCGTTGCGATCGAATTGCGCGGCATTTCGCTGAATTCCGCTTCTCGCGGATTCTGCACAAAGGCTGAGCCGCCTTTTTCCTTGACGCGCTTTAATCCCATGGAGCCGTTCGCGCCGGTTCCCGACAAGACAACCGCGACAGCGCGGGGGCCAACCGCTTCCGCTAGCGTGCGGAAAAAAATATCCACTGGCGCGCGCCGATCTTCGATTTCCGTGTTAGGCGACACGATGATCGAATCCTCAATCATTTCCAAATGTTGATTCGGCGGCACGACGTACACTCGATTCGGTTCGACCAACACTTTTTCCGTAACTTTCGTCACGGGAATGCGTGAACTGAACTGCAAAACTTCGGCAAGTTGGCTGTCGTGGTCCGGGGACAAATGCAAAATGACAACATAGGCGATTCCTGAATCGCTGGGAACATGGTCGAAAAATTCCTTCAGCGCCTGAATGCCGCCCGCCGACGCTCCAATGCCGACGATCAAAAAACCGCTCTGATCGGATTTTTTTGAAAGGCCATTTTCAGAGAGGTTTTTTCACTCATAAGGGATGCTCAACCGCAATTCACAACTTCCTTTCCTGTAAGCCCAAATAGGAGCAAGAATAAGAGTCTCTCTGATGGGCAGTGGCGAAGG
>CAYLJQ010000886.1:0-2872 GCA_964383955.1 uncultured Heliomicrobium sp.
ACGTGTTGTAGAAAAGGATTGAACCTTGTTTTTGATCGCTGGCTTCCGAAGTCGGTGGAACGATCAGTCCGGGATCAGCAGCCAACGCAAAAGTTGACAAAGCTGCAAGTACAAACAAAGCAAGCAGCGCGTGAGAGAGTTTTGGTGAAGTTCGCATTTGCATTTCTCCTTAATTGGATGCGTCAAACTTAGCAGAGCCAGAGCATATCCGTTCATGACAATGCGTCTCTGGTTCAACAATACAGTCTTGAAAAGTTGGTTGCCTACAAGCCTTCTTTGTGAGTAATGAGAGGAATAACTTGCAGGACACACGGATTTTGCTGTCACGAGCACCTTAAGTCAAGGTTCAAACAATAAAAGCACGCTTCCCGGTTTCACGTACTGACTCAACAGATTGAACTAAAAATGGGAGGCGGGTTATTGAAAACCCGCCTCCCATTTTAAATGTGCTTGTCGAATTCCGCCTTCAGCCATTAACAGCTAGGCGGAAAAACCGGCAGGACATAAGATTCCGAACAATTCAGTGTCAAGTGATGCAGGTTGTGACCGCCATTGAAGGCTCCGCCACTGGAAGCAGAATTGGGATTCAGGTTGATTGCCGCACCCACAATTCCAATCGCGCCTGTCTGGTTGAAGATTTTCATCCAGCCGGTGCGGCCAGCAGGAATGAAAGTTTCGAAACGAGGCGTTGTGCGCGGGAAATTGCTGGACAAGGTTTGACGCAACTGACAGCCGCCATTGACAGAAAAGCTGGTTACGTTTTCAGCGTCGTCATACAACAATCCAAACAGAGTGCCCAGCGTCGAAGCACCAATTCCAAGATTGCCACCAACGCGGTTGACGATAAGCATAGTGTCGTTACCATCCGCGCGGCTGCCGACATTGTCCAGAGCCAACACTGCTGGAGCGCAGTTATACCCGGCCCCAAATACTCCGTTAAAACGAACTACTGCCGTAACAGAATTGCTATCACAGCCCGGCATAGGCCCTGCGAAAAGTGCGGCAAAAGCCACAGCTCCCAGGTTTGCCGAATGCCCCGAAGAGAATTTGACGAATTCGTCGCCAATCAGCCAGTTAAAGCCTGCCGGACAACCCGTTACGCCATCGTTCGCAATCGCCACGATATAGCCGCTGACGCCCGGGTCAATATCTGAAGCCAGGAACGAAGCCGTCTGATTCGCCGTCAAGCAAATGAAGCTGTCAGCGATTCCGCATCCTTCGGCAACAAAAAAGATATGGACAAACGCCGCCGAAGTGACGCTTGTGTTGGTGATGTTAATGCGGGTGTTTTGGGTATTTCCCGAAGTCGCACCGGAAGTGTACGTGTTGTAAAAAAGAATTGAACCTTGCTTTTGATCGCTGGCTTCTGAAGTTGGTGGAATCAAGGAACCAGGATCTGCTGCCCAAGCGAAGGACGACAAAACAACTAGTCCAATAAGCACAAAGAGAGTGCGCAAGAGTTTGTGTGGAACTCCCATTTCGAATTCTCCTAGGTTATCGCAGAGCGGGTTTGCAAGTGTGAGTTTCTGTGAGAGGAACAAGACCAGCCCCAAAGAGTACTCGTGAAGAACGGGACTTCATAACTTTTGACCAGGGTATGCAGTTTGGAAACTGCACGAAGTCAAAATCGCTATTCCGTCTATCGAATTAACTGTTGGGGAACCTGAAAGACTTTCGTTTGAGGGAAAGTGAGTAAAGCCTACAAGCTGGCGGCAACCTTACCCCCAACCTACGAAGGCTGTCAACGCTTGTTTTCCTAATCTCTTTGGAAAAAATCGGAAGTGTATTGTAGGGAATCACCCTCATGAAAGAATTGGCTGCTTAACGTCCAGACATTCAAGCTGAGCATAATTAATTAGCCGGACCTGGCTTCTGCGCACAGCCTCTTTGACTTCCACATCGGTCAAAAGGGCCAATTCGTTCGCCCTGGATTTCAGCAATCGTGTTTTGATCTGGCTGAGTTCCGCGTCGTCATAACCGGGGTGGCTCATTAATTCACTGACGCCTTCCGGCAAGGAGCCGATCAATTCAAGCAGCCAGCGCTTCGACCAGAATCCTGTTTGGGACACCCCGAAAAAAGCGTTCGCAGTTCTGTTGCTGAATTTCGAGGCGCTCACCCGACAGAGTTGGGACAGGCAAAAAGCGCTAAAACTTTGCGTAATCAGCTTGGCGGAAAGGTTATGACGAGGAAAACGCCAACGTTCGCGCGGCAAGCGAACAGCTTTGATCCCGTAATCGCCAATCGTGTTGATGATGGCCTCGCAAACCGGAGGCAGCGCATGAGAATGTTTGTGGCTATCAATATGCGTCAACCGCAAACCAGCCTGATGCACTTTTTCAATCTGCGCGCGAAGCTCAATCTCAATTTCCTGAATGCGCAGCTTGCCAGTCAGCCAGCGGCGAAGTAGGGCTGTGCTGGTTCCAAAAAACTCTCCTCGCTCATTGAGTAGACTGCCTACAGTTGAAGCATTGGCGACGGGAAGACCTTGTGTGATGTTGAAGTGAAGTCCGACGCCAAGCGTTGGATTTTCTTTCGCCAACCGCACCGCTTCGTTGAAAGCGGGCATATTCGCCATCAGCGTTGCGCTGGTCAGAATGCCGTTGGTGTGCGCTTCGATGACGGCGCGGTTGACGCCCGGCGTCAGACCAAAATCATCTGCGTTGACGATCAGGCACTTCATCGTTTCTTTCGCGCAGCCGCCAGAAAAATCAGCCCGACGCCAATCCAGAAAAACATTCTGATCTTGCGGATGATCGCCAGCGCCACACCGAAACTTCCGTCAAAGCCCAGCACTTTTGCCAGTTCTCGCGTGCCAAGTTCATCCACGCCAACCATCGCCGGAACAAAAACAAATGCGATGTTCAATGCGCG
>CAYLJQ010000887.1:0-2867 GCA_964383955.1 uncultured Heliomicrobium sp.
ATCGAACTCGTTCATCTCGAAGTATCAGGCGGGCGAAATCGGGTTTTACAAGTATTCATTGATAAACCCGGCGGCGTAACGATTGAAGATTGCGCTCACGTCAGTGGAAGGATCAGCCTGATTCTGGATGTAGAAGACCCTATTCCCGGTCAATACCTGCTTGAAGTTGCTTCGCCGGGTCTTGATCGTGGGCTTTATAAAGAATCTGATTACGAACGGTTTGCCGGGCTTCCTGCTCACGTGAAGCTATCAGAAGCAATAAGCGGCCAGAGAAATTTTCACGGAAAACTGATTGGACTTGATAGAGAGGGGGAAACGGCGGCAATTATCGAAGAAGCCTCCGGTACCATTCACCGCTTGCCGCTCGCGAAGATCATCAAGGCCAATGTTGAAATTGAACCATAAACAGGTGACCGGTTGCTCGATAGAAGCTGTAAGTACAATTTCTGCCAAGCTTAACCATTGGAAAATATGAGTACGCTCACTTCGATTGCACAAAACATAGATGTTCTCAGCAAAGAGAAAAAGATTGATCCGCAAGTCATCATCAGCGCGATTGAAGACGCCGTTGTAACCGCGTCGCGCAAACATTTTAAGACCGGCGAAGACCTGCATGCGCGCTACAACCTGGAATCCGGCGCGATAGAGTTATACGCAATCAAAACTGTCGTGGAGCAGATCGAGGATTCCGCGCGCGAAATGACGGTTGACGAAGCCAATGCTGAAGTCGGCGAAGGCGCTGAAGTCGGCGACATGCTGGAACTGCCTCGTCCAATGGAAGAACTTGGCCGCATCGCAGCGCAAACCGCCAAGCAAATCATTCTGCAAAAAGTCCGTGAAGCTGAGCGCAACAAGGTTTACGAAGAATATATTGGGCGAATCGGAGAATTGATTAACGGATTCGTCAAACGGTTCGAAGGCGGAAAAGTCGTTGTGGATATTGGCAATTCCCTCGAAGCCGTTATGCCCAAGTCGCAGCAATCGAAAGTCGAAAACTTTACGCAAGGCGAACGCATTCGCGTTGTTATTCACGACGTGAACCGCGAAGCCAAAGGGCCGCAGATCGAGGTTTCTCGCACCAGCCCTGAGCTTCTGAAGCGGTTGTTTGAAATGGAAGTGCCGGAAATTTACGACGGCACCGTTCAAATCAAAGCCGCCGTACGGGAGCCCGGCGACCGCGCCAAAATTGCAGTTGTTTCAAATGAACGCGATGTTGATCCGGTTGGAGCTTGCGTAGGAATGAAAGGTTCGCGTGTGCAATCCATCATTCGCGAACTGCGTGGCGAAAAAATTGACATCATCGAATGGTCGGAAGATCCGGCGATTTTTGCAGCGAACGCGCTGTCCCCTGCCAAAGTCAGCAAGGTGACAGTGCTCGATTTCGAAGACAAGAAGCTGCAAGTGATTGTGGAAAACGAGCAGCAATCACTCGCGATCGGAAAACGCGGCCAGAATGTCCGGCTCGCCGCCAAGTTGGTAGGCTGGGACATTGATATCCGCAGCGAAGAAGAGATGAAGCGCGAAATCGCTTCGCAGATGGAACAGATGATTACGGCGCCAATCGTCAAGCTGTCTTCCATCGAAGGCATTTCCGGCAGTGATTCCGATGCGCTTGCCGAACATGGCATTGAGACGATTGAACAATTGGCGGAGGCGTCCGTTGACGACATTTGCGAATGGCTGGATGTCAGCGTGGATGAAGCCGAAGAGCTGCTTGATATGGCACGCGCCATCACTGAAGCCAGAATTGCGCGCGCCACGCAACAAACGGCGGAATTGCCAGAAGGTTTTGTAGAAGACGTGGAAGCCGAAGAAACAGAAGAAGAGACAGAATTGGCAGAAGCTGATGCAGACGAAGAGCTGGCGGATGAGGTTGAAAATGAGACTGAAGCCTTGTCCGAAGAAGCGGCTGGTGATGAATCTTCCGAAACAACTGATGAAAACCGGGACGAGAAACAATGAGCCGGTTTGTCACATCACAATTAGTAGTTGCAGCGTTTCATCAGGCTTATCTGAAGGGAATAAATGAGCAAAGTCAGAATCTACGATTTAGCGAAAGAATTAAAGTTGGAGAGCAAGAAAGTGCTCGAAGACGCCCGTCGTCTGGGCGTTGACGTCAGTGTGCCTTCAAACACGCTGGACGATGCGACAGCGGCAAAAATCCGCGAAATGTACTATCCAAAGAAAAAAGAGGTTGTGGCCACAACAAGGCCAACTGCACGTTTGATTAAACACCACCCAACCGCCACCGCGCCTGCGTTTGAAAAATCGCCTGAAACTCACGAGTTTGCCGAGCCAGAAACTCATGTTGTCGCTGAAGCACCCGTTCAAAAACCAATTGAAGCTCCCAAGCAGACAACCACAGCAACAGTGATTAAACCCCTGGCTCGCCCGTTGCCGCCTGTTACCAAACCGGAACCGGCTCCAGTCCCTGAGCCAAAAGTCGAAACTCAGACTGAAGTCAAACTTGAGAGCAAGGCAGAGGCACCACCAGTCGAACCAAAGCCCACGGTTGAAAAACTGGAAGTTGATCCGAACAAGCCCAGACTGGTAAAGCTTCCGACTCCAGTAAAAGCTGCGCCGGAAACGTTGCAACCTGAATTACAAAGCAGCCTCGAAAGCTCTTCGGAAGAAGCTGAGACAGCGCCTGAGATTGTCTATGAAGCGCCTGCTGCCGAGCCTGAAATTGCTGAATTACCTGCACAGCCTCCTGCAGCAGCGACAGAATCGGGTACCAAGGTCATCAAACTGCAAATGCCCACCAGGCCTTTGCCCAAACCTTCGCCGACTGTTTCGGCAAGGTATCAGACCGAAAAACCCAAAACTGCTCCCACAGGGAAACTAGATCCTGCTCTGCTTCTCAAAAA
>CAYLJQ010000888.1:0-2863 GCA_964383955.1 uncultured Heliomicrobium sp.
ATGATCAGCGTTGGCACCTGGGAGGCAGGAACTGAGAGTTGGTTAACGTTATAAACACCGCCGATGCTAATTACTGCTTTAATTCCTTCTGGCTTTTCAGCAGCAGTCATCAAAGCCAACGTTGCGCCTGTGTCTTCGCCAAGCAGAGCGATATTGCCAGGATCAATCTGAAACTCTTTGGCGTGGCAGCGAATGAATTCTATGGCGGCGCGTATGTCGTCAACAGATTCGGCGTGACGGCTGTAGCCGTTTTTCCGGTAATCAATCGAAAACCAGTTGTAACCAGCGGCAGTCAGCCTTTCCAGAAATTGACCCACAAAAGCCGCGCGGCTGCCCGTGTCCCAATTGCCTCCGTGGATGACAACGACAGCAGGTCGCTTGTTGCCTCGTTTTTGCACATAGGCATCCAGTGACAATTCAACGCCGTTTGCCTGGCGGTAAACAATATCGCCTTTTACGCCGGGAATAATGTAATTGCCTTCAGGATTGCGCGCCCGAAGCGGCAAACATTCCATTGCCAACAGTTCAACGGCTGTGGCAATCAGCATCAAACAAAGGATCAAAATGGATTTTGTGCGGGAGTTCATCACCGGAAGAGATAGCACAGAACCGCGCAGCGAGGTAGCGTCAAAAGCCAATTTGGGTTACAACTTGCCGCCATCAATACCCAATCTTCAGGAAGGTGTTATGAGTTTTTTTTCCCGAGCAATCTGTCTGATTGTCGTTTGTCTGCTGTTCAATTCGGCTATCGCCCAAACAACTAAAAAACCGCGTCCGGCACCGGCGAATTCCAATTCGGCGGCTGCGGCAGCATTGCCAAAACTGCGTGCCGCCGTGAAAGCCAAACCGAACGATCCAGTGCTCAGAAACTTTCTGGGCGCGGCGCTGGCGGAAACCGAACAGATCAATCCGGCGATTGTTGAATTCCGCCAAGCGGTAAAGCTAAAGCCGGATTTTGTCGAAGCCTGGACCAATCTGGCTTCTGCGCTGGAACAAAAAGGCGATGTTGAAGCTGCAATTGAGGCGTTTCAGCGAGCGACGCAGCTTAATCCCAATGACGCTGGGCTGCATGTTTCGCTGGGCATGCTGCTGCACAGAGCGCAAATGCTGGACGCGGCAGTCGGCGAATTTCAGTACGCGCTGAAACTAAAACCTGCGCCGGAACTTCACGCGAATCTCGGCTTTGTGTTTGGCCAGATGGGCGATCTAGCCGCTTCGCTGAAAGAGTTTGAGGCAGCGCTCAAACTGAAACCTGATTTTGCTGAAGCGTATTACTATTTGGGTGTCGGCAGAATGCTTTCCAACGATTTTGCGGGAGCGGTAGCAGCGTTGCGCGAATCGGCAAAACTGACTCCGAATAATCCCGACGCACACAACGCGCTTGGCTCTGCGCTGCTTCGCAAAGGCAGCCGGGAAGATGTCGCCGAAGCTGTTACTGTGCTGAAAAAAGCCGTCAAGTTGAAGCCACAACAACCTCAGTATCTGGCAACGCTTGGCGCGGCATTACGCGAAGACGGCCAGATTGATGAATCCATTTCGACGCTTCGGCAAGCCATCAAAATCAAGCCTGACCTGATCGAATCTCATTCCAATCTGGGATTGTCGCTTTTGCAGGCAAGGAACTATGACGGCGCGATTGCTGAATTTCGCGAAGCGCTGAAGCTGGACGATCAGAATGTGAATTCACACCTGAATCTGGGGCTGACACTGATGCAAAAAGGCGATCTGGTTGCAGCGGTGGAACAATTCCAAAAGCTGATTGCCATCGCGCCGGAAGCACCCGAAGCGCATTACAATCTGGCATTGGCTTATAAGCGTAAAGACGAACGCGACAACGCCATTGCTTCGCTGCAAAAAGCCATCTCGTTTGCGCCGGATTTGCCGGACGCGCACTTCACGCTTGGCGAAGTTTTTTATCAGCAATCCAAACTGGAAGAAGCCGAAGCCGAACTGTTGTTGGCGATCAAGCTGAAAAACGACGACGCTGAGTTTCATCATGTGCTTGGCAATGTGCTGCTGAAAAAAGGCCAACTCGACGATGCCATTGCCGAGCTTCGCGCTGCAATCAAACTTGCGCCGAATTCGCCCGAACCGCACAACTCGCTTGGCTCGGCTCTGCGCCAAAAAGGCGAAACCGAGGCTGCCCGCGCGGAGCTTCAGGAAGCGTCAAGATTGCTGAAACTGAAACAAGATCAGGAAGTGGCCATGACCAATGTCGCCACAGGCAATCAGCGTCTAAGCGAAAACAAGCTCGATGAAGCAATCGAACGATATGAGGCAGCAATCAAGCTCGACCCCAGTTACGCGCAGGCGTATTTGCAGTTGAGCATCGCCCTGAAAAAGAAAGGCCAAACTGCCGCAGCCCAGACGGCGAAGCAAAAAGCCGAACAACTCGATCCACGATTGAAAAATCTCTCGAAACCGTAACTTCGCCAGCCCACGCGGCCGGGCTGGCTTCACTTACCCTTTAATCTGTGAGCAACCGCGAAGCCAACGCCCCGAAAGAAGCATTAAAAATCAGCGGCAAAAAAAATTTAGCGAAAGGCGAAATGGAATTCTCAGCCGCGCCGTTCGCGTCAGGAGACAGATGCAGTTAAACAATCGCATCTGTGGATTTTTATTATATTTTTTGGAGCGGAAGCTATTGCCAGTTAATCTGAACTGCATTATCTTCCCGCTGCCTTATACCGACCCCAGAGCTTCACGACCCACGTGATGCGCAAGTCCTTTGATCCTCTGATCAACCTTGCAGTCAATGGTTGATCATAACAAGTCGTCGTTATGCTTCCCTCAAATACTGGCGACATGGAAAAACTCGCAAGCTCCCAGCTTGCCCCGACAACTCAGGAGAGACCCGTATATG
>CAYLJQ010000889.1:0-2861 GCA_964383955.1 uncultured Heliomicrobium sp.
GAGTCGCTAAACACGCACGTTTGAACTGGCAGAATCTGGCCATCCCCGAAGTCGCCAGTCCGCCGTTCGTCATTCTGTTCATCAATTCGATCTGCAACATGAAATGCGAGCATTGTTTTTATTGGACCAGTTTGAATAAACGCGACGATCTGAGTTTTGAAGAAATCGTCAGTTTGTCGAAAGAGCTGGGGCCAATTGAAAACCTGAACCTTTCCGGCGGCGAGCCATTTTTGCGAAAAGAATTTGGCGAAATCTGTCGCCAGTTCATTCGGCAAAATGGCGTCAAGGAAATTTACGTTCCCAGCAACGGTTGGTACACGGACAAAACCATCACGCAAATTCGGGAAACGCTGAAGGAAAAAAGCCTGAAGATTTTTGCCATCGAACTTTCGCTGGACGGAATGGAAGAGTTCCACGACCGGTTTCGTGTCGCGCCCGGAGCCTTCAAACACTCGATGGAAACGTACGATGCGCTGGTTGAATTGCAGAAAGAAGATTCGCGATTACAGATTCATTCCATCTCGACCGCCACGTCTGAAAACATGGACGAGATTCGGCGATTGACGACTTACCTGTATGAACGATGCCCGAAAATGTCACATCACAATCTGGCACTGATTCGCGGCGACCGGAAAAATCCTTCGCTGCAAGGGCCTTTGCTGACGGAATATCAGAAGCTTTATGAATACGTGCAACGTCTGTGGGCCCCGCGCGAAGAAAGCCGTTACGGAAGCATTGTCGAGCCGATGTTGCAGTGGGCGAAAGTCGAAACTGCCAAACAGCAACGTCAGGTCGTTCCTTGCCGAGCCGGGGTGTTAAGCGTTGTCGTCAATGCCAACGGCGATGTTGGGTTGTGCGAACAACACAAACCTATCGGCAACCTGCGAAAAAAATCGTTTATGGAAATCTGGCATTCGGAAGAAGCTAAACAACTGCGCGCTTCGATCAGCGCTAAAGAATGTTATTGCACGAACGAAATCTTTATGTGGCCCAGCATCACTTTCCAGCCGGTTCAACTGGCCAAGGCCATGGTTGGCGCGAAGGTCTGGCAAAAACCCGAACCTTTGCCGATTGGCGAACGAGCCGATTACAACGTAAGCAGCAAAGTTTCGTTGCCGGTGTTGCCGTTGAAGAATTGACAACTGAAGAGCGAAGCCTTTGGAGTGCGGCGTAATGCGCCGCTTTCCCAAACGATCTACTAAAATCGCTTTTGCCAAACGGATTCAAAGCGGCGCTTCACGCCGCACTCCAAAATTGAACTTGCTGAAAAACTTCCTTTCATTAGCAGGAGCCGAAATTGCCGCGAAGGTGATGACCTTTGCGGCGTTCGCTTATCTGGCGCGTGTGGCTGGGCCGCAAGGATTTGGCTACATCGAATTTGCCGCTGCCGCTGCAATGTGTGCCGGGCTGATTGTTGAACAAGGCTTCAATCCATTTGGCGCGCGTGAAATTGCCAAAGCCCCTGAACGAACAGATGCGCTGGTTTCCGAAATCGTTCTGGTGCGAATGTTGCTGGCTGTCGCGATGTACGTTGCGCTGGTAATTTTTGCGTTGGCGGTTGGCCAGGCGGAAATGCAGACGCGGCTGTTGCTGGTTTACGGATTAAGCTTGCTGGCGATGCCGTTGTTGCTGCAATGGGTTTTTCAAGGCCACGACCGAATGCCGACGATTGCGGCAATTCAGGTGATTCGCCAGACCGTGTTTGCCGTGATGGTGTTTGTTTTGGTTCGGCAGGCTTCGCAAATTTGGCTGGTGGGCTTGGCCGAAACCATTGGTGCAACCAGCGCTGCGGCATTTGGCGTTTGGGCGTATCGCCGCAAATTAAATGGGAAAATTCGGTTACGCTGGAAGTTTTCGCCGCAAATACTGCGCGAAGGAATGACCATTGGGCTGAGCCAAATTTTCTGGGTGGTGAAGATGACGGGCGCAACGCTGATTCTGGGCTTGATCGCTTCGGCGGAAGATGTTGGGTATTTCGGCGGGGCGATGCGAATTTTGATGGCGCTGCATACCTTTGTCTGGCTGTACTTTTTCAACCTGCTGCCTTCTATATCGCGCGCCTGGGTTGCAAACGACGGATCGTTTGCCGCGTTGATTGCGCGTTCGTTCAAAGGTGTTTTGCTGGCGTCGTTGATTGGCGCAGGCATATGGGTGGCAGTCGCTCCGATGGTTGCCAGGATCGTTTACGGCCAGCAGTTCGCTCCGGCTGGCGTGGCGCTGCAATGGTTTGCCGGAGTTTGCGCGGTTGCGGCCATTAGCGGGCATTATCGTTTCGGGTTGATTGCCGCTGGTTATCAAACGGTGGAAATGCTGACGGCAATGTGCGGCGCGGTTGCGTCCTTAATTCTGATTCCGGTTGGATACCGCGCCGCGGGAGTTAGCGGCGCGGCAGCCGGATTGTTCGCGGCAGAAGTTCTGGTTTTGCTGTGCGCCTGGGGGTTTGGACGGCGGCGTTTGGGATTGACCGGCGACCACGTGTTGCCGGGCAGGGAATTGTCGGAGGTGGTTCGGTGATGGCGAATCAAACGGCTGAAGCGGCGGGTGAAATTGAAAGCTGGCGTTTTACAACGCGCGGTCTGGCTTGGCGGGTGTTTCTGACTTGCTGGCTGGTTTACGCGCTGCACTTTGCGACCAACACAGTGCGCGAAATTTATCCGGCGATGGCGATTGGCGATCATTTTTCCTTCCGCGTGGATGAATACGCCAACCTGCATCCTGATCTGTTTGAAAAAGAAGGCTACGGCTGGCACATCAACAACAACCCTGGAGCTTCGATGGTGGCGGCGATTCCTTACGCCATCTTAAGCCCTGTGGTGAATCGGATCGTCGCCAAGGTTCAACAGCAACGAGCAGCCAGCGGA
>CAYLJQ010000890.1:0-2860 GCA_964383955.1 uncultured Heliomicrobium sp.
CCAGGGGGTGGTTTCGACGATTAGCTCAACGGTTTTGTGTCGAACTTGCCCTTCTTCGTCGTAACGATAACGCACACAAATCAATTGCTCGCCGTATTTGTCGAGCAGTCCCTTTGTGCCGTCCTGTCCCGGTTTGAGTTTTTTTCTGGCTCGCATGGCTGCAAGCCCTCCACACCGAATTCTGACCGATTTCTGATTGATAGCTGACGTTGAATCACGCCGAGAGATTTACTTCAAAAGCGGGCGCAGTATAATCCCGGCGTCCGGGCGAGGCAATTCAAAGTCAGCATCTCGCCATCGCCGCCACAAAAACAATTGGCCACCCCGAACGGAGTCCTTTATGAACAATGAGACGGATTCTTCCAAACCTCCCATGTTGCTGGATCAGGTTCGCACGGCGATCCGATTGCGCCGAATGAGTTACCGAACGGAGCAGGCTTATTGTGACTGGATCAAGCGGTTTATTCTCTACCACAATAAACGTCACCCCCGCGAAGAGGTACAGGCGATTCTAGCTCAGATGGAAGGCAAGAAGTGGCTGATGGCCAGTCTGCTTTACGGCACAGGGATGCGATTGAGTGAGTTGCTGCGGTTGCGAGTGAAGGCCATTGATTTGCAGCAAACGGAAGCTGCCATAGCTTCGCCACGCATTTGTTGGAATCCGGTTACGACATTCGCACCGTGCAGGAGTTACTCGGCCACGAAGATGTTAGTACCACGATGATTTACACCCACGTTTTGAATCGCGGCGGGCTGGGAGTTCGCAGCCCGCTGGATTCTTCTTTCGTCAGATCGGTGGCTTAAACCGTCAGGTGCAATCCGCAATTGCCCAATACTTCCGTTGAAATAATGGTTTCGTTGCGTTCGGCTCCGGTGGAAATAAACGCGAAGGGAGCGCCGGAAACTTCAGACAGACGATTGATGTACTGTTTGGCGCGCGCCGGCAGTTCGTCGAAGTTCGATATGCCGACGGTTTTTGATTTCCAGCCGGGCATGGATTCGTACACCGGTTCGGCGGCACACATCTGGTCGGCGTCGTAAGGTACTTGTTCTGTTACTTGCCCATCCACTTTGTACGCCACGCAGATTTTGATTTCGTCCAGGTCGTCCAGCACGTCCAGCTTGGTCAGCGCCAGCGCATTCAGGCCATTCACCATCACGGCGTAACGAGCGATGACGCCATCAAACCAGCCGGTGCGGCGCGGGCGTCCGGTCGAAGCGCCGTATTCGCCGCCTTTGGCGCGGATGGCTTCCCCCAAGGCATCGTTGAGTTCCGTCGGGAATGGGCCACCGCCAACGCGCGTGGTGTAAGCTTTAATGACTCCGATGGTCGCGTTGATGGCCGAAGGCGGAATGCCTGTGCCGGTGCAGGCTCCACCGACAGCGGAACTGGACGAAGTCACAAACGGATAAGTGCCGTGGTCAATGTCCAGCATGACGGCCTGCGCGCCTTCCAGTAACAAAGACTGCCCCTGCCGCGTGGCCTGATTCAAATAGTAAGTCGTATCGGTAACGTGCGAAGCCAGCAACTCGCTCCAGCGCAGTCCGTCTTCGATCAACTGTTTTTCGTCCACCAGTTCGCCGCCCAGCATTTTCAGCAAGCGATTGGCTTGTTCGGCGTTATGCGCCAGCTTTTCAGCCAATCCGACAGCATTGGTCAGGTCGCCCGCGCGAATGCCTCGGCGAGCCATTTTCTCTTCGTACGCCGGGCCAATGCCGCGCATCGTGGTGCCGACAGCGTTGCCTCCGCGATTGGCTTCGATGGCGCGATCCAGTGCAACGTGATGCGGCAAGATCAAATGCGCGCGGTTGCTGATCAGCAGATTCTTTTCGTTGACTTCAATGCCTTTGGCCCGCAGGTCGTCAATTTCGGTCAACAAGGCTCCGGGATGAACAACGACGCCGTTACCGATGACGCAAATTTTGCCGGGATGGGTGATGCCTGAAGGAATCAGGTGCAGGACGAATTTTTGATCTTCGCCGTTGCGGCGGATGATGACGGTGTGACCCGCGTTGTGGCCTCCCTGATAACGGGCGACGATGTCGAAATGCGGCGCGATCAGGTCAACAATTTTGCCTTTGCCTTCGTCGCCCCACTGCGCTCCGATGATTGCTAAGTTCATGCTTGGTGTTTTCCCACACGAAGAAACACGAAGGAGCATGAAGATTCGCTATCTTCGTGATCCTTCGTGCATTTCGCGGATAGTCTTAAACTTCCTGCTTACAGGCGAAACTTACGCCAGGACTTTGTCTATTAACTGCGAGATTTGGGCTTGTCCTAAAGCACCAACGTGGCCGTTGACCACTTGGCCGCCGGAAAAGACGAGCAGCGTCGGAATGCCTTTGACGCCGTAAGTCGAAGGCGCTTCCAGGTTTTCGTCCACATTCATTTTCACGACTTTGACTTTGCCCTGGTACGCTTCGGCGACGGCTTCAACCGAAGGCGCAATCTGGCGGCAAGGACCGCACCACGGGGCCCAAAAATCCACCAGCACAGGTTTGTCCGCTCCCAGCACTTCTGTTGCCCATTGGGCATCCGTTACTTCAGAAACAAATTGACTCATACTTCCTCCTCAAAATTATGCAAACTGTTCGTTTGCTTAGGTTTTCAAACTCAGCTTTCATCTCGGCGGGCATTATAACAAATGCCTTACGTCAGCCAACAAACAGACAGCCCTTTTCCCAATCACCAGCCGCGTGAAAGTCTGGCTTCGACAATCTTCTGATAAGCATTGCGGTAATTGTGCGCCGCACGATCCCAGGAAAAGTCTTCGCGCATGCCGTTGCGCTGCAATTTTCGCCACGCATCGCGGTCGTAATACACCATCAGGGATTCATAGAATTTTTCGACCAGCCGATC
>CAYLJQ010000891.1:0-2860 GCA_964383955.1 uncultured Heliomicrobium sp.
CTTCGGTTACTTCGGCAAAAGATGGGAGCGGTTGTTGCCCGAAGCAGAATATGCGCGATCAGAGCCGGACGATGCTCCTTACGAAAAATCTACCTTCGGCACGAAATTCCCTTACATCCTTAACGGTGGCGAAGAAAAACCCGGCGTAAAGTTCATCAATCAATTTGAGGCTTCGCCATTTGCCAACGATCACCTGGTCAACTTTGCCAAAGCCGCCATCGAAAACGAAAAGCTTGGCGCGGATGATGTAACCGATTTGCTGACCATCAGCTTTTCAGCCAATGATTTGCTGGGGCACGTGATGGGACCGTACAGCCAGGAAGTCCAGGATATGACCTTGCGGACGGACCGCACGCTGGCGGAATTGTTCAGCTATCTGGACAAGAAAATTGGCCTGGATCAAATCGTCATTGCGTTGACCGCAGACCACGGCGTAGCTCCGATTCCGGAACAAGTGCAAAAGCTGGGTTACGGCGGCAAAGTCGAACCCAAACAGATCAACGAAGCAATTACCAATTCGCTGAATCAACGGTTTGGCGAAGATAAATGGATCGTTCAAACCGCCAACGGTACATTTCAAACGGTCAATGGAAATGTGTACTTGGATGAATCCACAATTGAGCGCCGAAAGTTAAACGTCGCCGAAGTTGAAGCCGCCGCCAGTCAAGCGGTGTTGAAGCTTGCCGGAATCAACGCCGTTTTCACTCGTTCGCAGATTCTGGCGGGCAATATGCCCGACACGTTGATCGCGCGCAGTGTCTCTTATGGGTTTCACCCGAAACGAAATGGAAATCTGGTCATTGTCACCGAGCCGTTCTTTTTTATCGGTGAAGGCATCATTACCACCACGCACGGTTCGCCTTACAAATACGACACGCATGTGCCCGTCATTTTTTACGGCGCAGGCATTGCGGCAGGAAAATATCCAGGGGTTAGCAGTCCGGCGGACATTGCTCCGACGCTGGCGTCATTACTGAACCTGGAAACTCCCAGCAATTCAATCGGGCGAATTTTGACCGAAGCGATCAAGGCAAAATAATCCGTGCAGCAAAGACCGCTACCAAAGTATTTCCTGAGCCGCGCTGGCGCGCCGAATCCCGCTCGCCAGCCCCAAGCTCCGGCGCATGTCGTGGATTGTTTTCACATCAGCAACAGTTACACGGTCGGTCAGGAATGGATTATCGCCACGGACAGTTTGGGAAATTTGCAGGCATTGCCCGACGGCAATCGCACGCATCTACCGGCAGAGGTACAAACCGAACTGGCGTGGTTTGAAATGAGCGGGTACGGCAAACGGCAGATTGAAGCGGCAGAGGTTTACCTGTTTTATCTGCAAGTGATGGAACAGTTGCCCGAAGCCCCCGGATTGAATGACCTGATTTATTTGTACGGAACGCTGTTCGGGCCGTATCCATCGGCGTCGCCGGTTGCGGGCATCGAAGGTCAATTGACGATCACCCGCGCCGATTTGCTGGAAGGCATGCTGCTAGGCGCGGAATTTCCGTTTCGATTTTCGGGAGACGGTGAAGGCACGCCGCGTTGTTTTCATTTGCCGTTATGCGCCGATAGCGCAGACGAAATCCGCCAAGGTCGCGGCGTGGTCATCGCATATCCGCTGTTGCCGCCTGAACTGACCGTCACAGATGTGACCAATGAACTGTTTGCCTGCCGGTTGATTTACGACACCTTGAACGCTTTGAAAGAAGACGCGGCGGAAGAAAGAATCAGCCACCCGCTGAATCAAATCACGTTGCCGGTTCCCAGCCGTCCGATGCTGGAACAACAGCTTCAAGCCGAAGGGTATGAAATCAAAGACGACAAGGCTGTTCGAAAATCCAAGCGCGATGATGAAGAGTCAGGATTGCTGGCAAGCATGTTCCGCACATTGCTGAGCGAAAGTTTGAAGCTGCCGCCCGAAGGCCGCCCGGAAGATTTTATTGAATTGGCCAGGCTAACGTTACAAGCGTTGCCTGGCTGGCCAACGGCGCGAGCTTTCGCGTTACGAAATTTGATCAAACCAGCCTCGCTTGCTTCCAGCCACAGAACGATCAATCCCCCGCCGGTTTCATCCCAGCCGGTCTCTTCACGTCCCAGGCTCCCGCGCAGAACTGAACCCGTAACCAATGATCCGCCGATCTGGGTACAAGACTTCATTGTTACCCACCAAGGCTCTAATGCAGCAAAACCGCACTTAACGTCGAATTCCGCTTACGACACAAATTCTCCGGACTGGATGAAAGATTTTGCCACCAACTCAGTTCCTTCTGTGATACGCAAAGATGCAAATGAAACCAACGCTTCTCATAAATCGCCGACCAAACCAGTAAACAAAGACAATCCGCCGGATTGGATGGAAGATTTCGATTGAAGCTTCTGTAAACTCAACAACCACGAAAGGCAGGCAACCCATGTCACACGAAAGACCCGTTGAACCATTTTCCGATCTTCACGTCGAAGGCGACCACATCCGCGCCGTGCTATTGCACGATCCTTCCGTCGAAGGCCTGGACATGGCCATTTACATGGACGGTTCCGGCAGCATGAAAGAAGAATACGAATCCAAGCCGAAACCGCGCGGATTGCTGGATTGGTGGTACGGCCGCCCGATTGAGATGCTGCCCAATCAGGTTCAGCCACAGGTTCAATGGATGCTGGAATATCTGGCGACGAAAGACCGCAACGGTATTTTGCGCGTGGCCTATTGGGCTTGCGGAACGACAGGCGCAGAAATCGAATTCGTCGGCGATTTGCGCGGGACTGACGTGCAAAACTATCAGTTCCCCGGCCCGCGCGAACTTGGGAATTACACTTATCTGAAACCGGCAATGAAAAACTTTGTCGAATACATCCGGGCCCAAGT
>CAYLJQ010000892.1:0-2858 GCA_964383955.1 uncultured Heliomicrobium sp.
GCAACTTTATGCCTGCATTGGCTTGACAGATTTTTTATGCGCGGTGTATTGTCCCGCCACATCAGAAATTGATGCGTGGTGATTTAAGGCAAATTGCTCCACGTTAAAAAAAGCGCTAAACGGCCCGAGGAAATGTAAAGTTTTAAGCCTCGCGCTACTAAAAGAAAGCGCGAGGCTTTTTCATTTACTACACATCACACCCGGAAGCACTGGCGACCGGCGTTTGAAAAGAAATAGTGGCGATTTACAACGAATTGCTCCACTCAAAAAACTGCTAAAGAGTTGCGGGAATCAGAATATCGAAAAACCCTGCGCTATCTTTAGCGCAGGGTTTTTCATTTGGTACAGACTGGGAGCGATGGCGACCGGGTGCTTGGTACAGTACCGGGAGCAGTAGCGACCGGGTTATTTAGGAGGCAGAATGAGTTTTGTGAAGGGATTGAAATGTCGCGAATGCGGAACGGCCTATAAAGTCGAGCCAGTGGCGATCTGTGAAGAATGCTTCGGGCCGTTGGAAGTTGATTACGATTATGAAGCAATCAAAACCACGCTGACCCGTGAAGAGATTGCCGGTCGTGAAAAAACCATGTGGCGGTATCGAGAATTGCTGCCGTTGGAAACCAAGCCGACCGTTGGATTGAACACAGGATGTACACCGCTCGTCCGTGCCGAGCGGCTGGCCAAGGCGCTTGGTGTGGGCGAGCTTTTCATCAAAAACGATGCGGTTCAGCACCCAACCCTGTCGTTCAAAGATCGTGTTGTTGCCGTTGCGCTGTCGAAAGCGCGCGAATTCAACTTTGAAGCTGTCGGATGCGCTTCTACCGGAAACCTGGCCAACTCAGTTGCGGCCAATGCCGCCGCCGCCGGATTCCCAGCCTACATTTTGATTCCCGATAATCTGGAAAAGAGCAAAGTCACTGCCACACAGATTTATGGCGCGACTGTCGTCCCGGTCAAAGGCAATTACGATGACGTCAATCGCCTGTGCAGCGAAATCGCCGGACGCCATCCAATCGCGTTCGTCAACGTCAACCTCAGACCGTTTTACGGCGAAGGCTCGAAAACTTTTGGATATGAAATTGCCGAACAACTCGGCTGGGAAGCTCCGGACGCTGTTGTCGTTCCAATGGCCGGAGGTTCGCTGATCACGAAAATTTACAAAGCCTTCGGCGAACTGTCGAAGCTTGGTTTGATCGAAGAAAAACAGACGCGCTTTTATGGCGCGCAAGCCACGGGCTGCAACCCAATCGCCGCCGCTGTCAAAGCAGGCACGCGCGATATTCGCCCGGTTAAACCGAACACGATTGCCAAATCACTGGCCATCGGTAACCCGGCGGACGGCTATTTCGCCACCGGAGTCATTACCAATACGGGCGGCTGGTCAGAAGATGTCAGTGATACCGAAATCGTCAGCGCAATGAAGCTGCTGGCCGAAACCGAAGGCATCTTTACCGAAACCGCAGGTGGCACGACACTGGCTGTAACCAAAAAGCTAATCGAGCAAGGCCGATTGACCGCCAAAGATCGCATCGTCATTGCTATCACTGGCAACGGATTGAAGACGCAGGAAGCGTTGACACTTGAAGACCTGAAATCCATCGAACCGAAGTTGTCGGCGTTTGAAAGCGCCGCCGGATTCACACGCGCAGCAACTGCCGCCGCTTAAATCAGTACCGGGAGCGGTAGCGACCGGGTAGTTTTGTAACGAAGGAGAAATCATCATGTCCCAAACAGTAATCATTCCAACGCCGCTGCGTAAATTCACCAAAGACACCGAACTGGTCGAAGTCCAGGGCGCAACCATTGGCGAAGTGTTCAATCAGCTTGAAGCTGCCTATCCCGGCATTCAAGCCCGATTGTGTGAAACCAATGGCGAGCTTCGCCGCTTCATCAACGTCTACGTTGACGGCGAAGACATCCGCTTTCTGCAAGGCTTGAACACCGGCTTGGCCGACAAAGCCGAAATTTCCATCGTCCCAGCGATTGCGGGCGGTTGAGAGCAAAGGCAAATCATCCAACAAGAATTCAAGCCGCCAATTGCTCATCAAAGCTTTGGCGGCTTGAATCTTTTTCTGGTCGTCGCACAGGCATATAATGCCGCTCTGGAAAGGAGTAATGATTATGTCTTTGGAAACTCAAGACGTGACTGCCGAAAGCATCATGATGATGATTGAACAGTTGCCTTCAACGGAGCGCGCTCGGTTGTCGGAATTGATTAAGGAGCAGGAAACTGAGCCAATCAAAGCCAAAGCTCCGCGCGATAAACGCGTACCGTGTAAGCCTATGCCGGACGATAGGCGCGAAAGGCAATGGGTCAAAGATCATAAACACGAATACGCTGGACAATGGGTGGCGCTTGACGGCGACCATCTGATTGCGGCTAGCCCCGTCCAACAGGAAGTGTGGGATGCTGTTAGCGCGGGTAGCGAAAGGCCTCCGCTTGTCCTTCGTATTCCTTCGCCTGACGACCTGCCGTACATCGGCATCTGAAGCAAATGAAACAACTGACTTTTAGCCAGGAACACCATTACCCGGACGATGAGGAGGGCATCTCTGTTTCTATAAACTTAGTATATGGCGATCAAACCATCGTGTAGATGCCAAAGTTGATCCCGGAGCAGCGGTTTGCCTTTTCAGCCACGAAGTTGGACTTAAACTTGGAATCCCGATTGAGCAAGGAATCCCAATTCGGTTAAGCGGTTTAACAGGTTCGCTGGAAGCGTTCGGGCACGAAGTCACGCTGCAAACCGGCGACATTGCGTTTCAATGCCTTGTGTACTTCGCCAAGTTTCCTGGCTTGCAGCGTAACTTGCTTGGACGCAAAAGGGTGGCTGCGGAATCTGAAACTTGTAGTTATT
>CAYLJQ010000893.1:0-2857 GCA_964383955.1 uncultured Heliomicrobium sp.
CAAATTACAGTTTGGCAGATGGCAAAGCCTATTTCTGATTGAACTGGACGAAGCTCGCGATCGAAGCGTTTCTGTCCTGGTGATGGGTCAATCGGAATAGCCTGAATCCCAATTCGGATAAGTTGAAACAGCTTGAGCAAATTTTTTGCTCAAGCTGTTAACTTTTTGGGGCTATCGTCGTTTTAGCCGGTGGAGATTCACCTTATGAAACGACTTTTCTCTTTCTTTGCTGATTCGGCACGGATCGCATTGCAGTCCATTTTTGCGCATAAACTGCGCGCCTTCCTGACACTGATTGGAATCATTATCGGCGTCGCTTCTGTCGTCGTGGTCGGAGCCTCGATCAACGGCTTCAACAGCTACGTTCTTTCCACTGTTTCCAAAATTTTGGGCGTCAACCACTTTATGATTGCTCAATTCGCCAACCAGGGCCGACGAACGGAAGAAGAGTGGGAACGCGCGATGAAACGCAACAAACGACTTTTCGTTGAGGATTACGAATGGCTGGCCACGCATTGCAAGTCGTGCCAGGAAGTTGGCGCGCAGTCCAATACGCGGCTCAACCTCAGGTATGAAGATCGAGAAATCTTTGGCACTGGCATTTTGGGCGTCACAGCCAATATGGTCGAGGTGGAAAATAAAACGATCTCTGAAGGTCGTTTTCTGGTTCAGCACGAAGTGGAGCGAGCTGCTTTGGTCTGTGTCATAGGTGGCGATGTAAGAGAGAAGTTTTTCGCCGGAACCGACCCAATAGGCAAAACGCTGAAGATCAGAAATTTGCCGATGACCATTGTCGGTGTCGAGGAAAAGCGCGGGCCTTTCATGGGCCAATCCATTGATAATCACGTCTATATTCCGCTGACGACACATGGCAAGTTATTTGGTTTACGCCAAAGCCTTCAGCTTCATGGCAAGGCTGCAAACCGCGAATCTTTCAACGCCACCATTGAAGAGGCGCAAATGGTAATGCGCAACCGGCACAAATTGATCGGTAATGAAGACGACGATTTCGGAATCGTCAACACCGATGCCGTTAACAACCAAGTTGATCAGTTTACAGGCACAATTGCGTTGGTTGTCACGCCAATCACATTGCTGTCGTTGGTGGTCGGCGGGATCGTGGTCATGAACATCATGCTGGTTTCAGTCACCGAGCGAACCTTCGAGATTGGGTTGCGTAAAGCCGTCGGGGCAAAGAAGCGCCAGATCATGATGCAATTCCTGATTGAATCATCCTTGCTGTCAGGCGTTGGCGGCGTGCTGGGACTGATGATGGCCTGGCTGCTTGCCTGGATCGTGCGGATCACGACTCCAATTCCGATGAACATTACCGTTGGTTACATCTTGCTGGCGCTGCTGGTTTCAGGCGGCATTGGCATGATTGCGGGGATTTACCCGGCATTCAAAGCATCACGCCTGGACCCGATCGTGGCGCTGTCGAAAAACTAAGGGCGAGGCTAAGACTATGAAGATCAAATCCCTGTTCCCGACGGAAACAGTCATGATGGCGCTCGGCACAATCCGAGCACATAAATTCCGCAGTTCCTTAACCGTGCTTGGCATCGTCGTCGGCGTCATGACCGTCGTTGCCGTGGCTTCCATTCTGACCGGATTGCGTTCGCGCATTGTGGCCATGGTTGAAGAATATGGAACGAACAACATTTACGCGTTTCACCTTTCCACCGGGCCACGGCTTGGAGACCGCGACCGCAGTGAATTCCTGCGAAAGCCAATGACTCCGGAAGATGGCGAAGTGATTCTGCGACAAGCGCCAGCGATTGAAGATGTCGCCAACGTGCTTTTCCTTTGGCGCCTTGACAGCACGTTGCGGTATGGCGGCCAGAAATATCGCCAAGGTTTTTTGCAGGGAGTTTCAGCCAGTTACGCCCAGGTCACCAACGTTTCTGTTCAACAAGGCCGGTTTATCACTGAGATTGACGACCAGCATAAACGCGAAGTGATGGTGATCGGTCCGAACGTCGCCGAATCGCTTTTCGCGCACCAGCCAAATATCGTCGGTTCGTATGTTGATTTGGGCGGCCATCCATTTGAGGTGATCGGCGTGCTGGAAAAACGCCAGAACAGTTTTTTCGGAGAAAACGAAGAAGACAACGCCCTTTTCATTCCCTATGAAACCGGTCGCAAAATGTCGCCAATCAGCAAGGAAATGATGCTGCATATTCAGGCCAAAACCGGTAGGCTGCGGGAAGGTTACGACCAGGTTGAAGAAGTTTTGCGCCGTCAGCGCGGTGTGAAATACGACCAGCCAAACAATTTCGACCTCAGCACCGCCGACAAAATGGTGGAACAATTCGACGGCATCACCATGTACGTTGGGTTGTTCGCAATTGCGATTTCGGCTGTGGGCTTGCTGGTTGGCGGCATCGGCGTGATGAACATCATGCTGGTTTCCGTTACCGAACGAACGCGCGAAATCGGCATTCGCAAAGCCATTGGCGCTAAAAAACGAGACATCGTGCGCCAGTTTTTGTTTGAAGCGATGACGCTGACCTTTCTGGGCGGCGTGCTGGGCGTGCTGGTCGCAGCACTGATCAGCTATGTGATCATGTTCTTTGTGCCGGAACTTCCGGCTTCGATTCCGAGCTGGGCAGTTGCCAGCGGCCTGATCGTTTCGATCAGCATCGGCCTGGTCTTCGGCGTCTGGCCGGCAAAGAAAGCAGCCAACCTGGATCCAATCGAGTGTCTTCGTTATGAATAGCTGAGCTTTCAAGCGCGGTTCCGGCAAAAAGGCTTTTGCTGGGATCGCGCTTTCAATCGTGTAATTCCATCAAAAGAGCCGGATCGAATCTTCAGCCTTTCCACAAATGTATTGCGGATGTGAGCAAAACGCCTTCCC
>CAYLJQ010000894.1:0-2846 GCA_964383955.1 uncultured Heliomicrobium sp.
TTTAAGTAGCCGACAGTACGACGATGGTTTATAGTGCCCGCGCTTTCACAAAGCAGCGAACTTTTATCTTCAAATGACCTATGTCCAATCGTCGTTCACAACTCGCGCTTGATCTTCTGGCCAACAGGCCGAGCATTTTAGATGTGCGAGCCGTCCGACTTCTTAACGTAATCGTAATTAGCGTAATCGTAATCGTCGCTGTAGCGATTATTCCGGCACAGCTCGCCGATTGGACAACCTGAAAGTTAAGAAAAAAGGTTGAAAGAATCCAAACCCCGGCGAGCTGAAAAGGTTCGCCGGGGTTTTCTGCTTCTATAGGTACGACTTTGACTGCAACGACACACAACCAAACCATTGTTGAGCAATTCACGCGGCAGGCGGTTCCGTTTTCCAAGAAAACGGCGATGTCCAGCGATGCGATTTTCAATTTGATGCTGGAAATGTGCCGGATCGCGCCGCAAGACAATGTGCTGGATGTGGCTTGCGGGCCGGGCTTGACGGCTTGTGCGGCAGCAGCGGTTGCGGCTCATGTCACAGGCATTGACCTGACACCCGCGATGATCGAACGCGCAAAGTCGCGGCAGGCAGATTTGGGACTGACGAACTTGAGCTGGCAACTGGGCGATGTTTACTCGCTGCCCTTTGCTGACAACTCATTTTCGCTGGTGCTGACGCGGTTTTCCTTTCATCACTTTTTGAATCCGGCGGGCGTGCTGGCCGAAATGAAGCGGGTTTGTCAGCCGGGCGGCAGAGTCATGGTTTGGGATTCGGTGCCTGACGCGGACAAAGCAGAAGCTTACAACCGGTTGGAAAAGCTGAAAGACCCGTCGCATGCGCGGGCGCTGCCTGCGGAAGAGTTGCTGACGATTATTCAGGAATCAGGTTTAACGAATATCAAAACTGCTCCGTTCAACCTGGAATTTGAAGTTGAAAAGCAGTTGACCGGAATGTTTCCAAATCCTGGCGATGAAGAAAAGATTCGCCAAATTTATCTTGAGAACTTAACCAACGATACCGTGGGAATGGGTGTCCACAAACGCGGCGACGCCATCTATTTCCACTATCCGACGATGATTTTCGTCGGCACAAAACCCAACGAGGAATCCTTATGAAAATGCGTGGAGCACGTATCTTGCTCGAATCATTGCGATGCGAAGGAGTCAAACATGTTTTTGGCTATCCTGGCGGCGCAGTGCTGCACATTTATGACGAACTGGTGAAACACGCCGAAGAGCTGGGCATTACTCATTACCTGGTACGGCACGAACAGGCTTCGCTGTTTGGCGCTGCCGGATACGCGCAAGCGACAGGCAAAACCGGAGTTGCTCTGGTTACGTCCGGCCCCGGTGGAACCAACGCCGTAACAGGTATTGCCAATGCCTTCATGGATTCGTTGCCGTTGGTTGTGTTCACCGGACAGGTGCCAACGCATTTGATTGGCAACGACGCGTTCCAGGAAGCTGATTTGACTGGCATCACGCGTTCCTGCACGAAACATAACTACCTGGTCAAACGTGTCGAAGATTTGGCGCCGACGATCAAAGAAGCGTTCCATGTCGCTTCGACAGGCCGTCCCGGCCCAGTGCTGGTTGACTTGCCGAAGGACATGACCGCACAGGAAATCGAATTCAGCTATCCCGAAACCATCGAAATTCGCAGCTACAAACCGCAGATTTACGGCGATCCGAAAGCCGTTCGCAAAGCCGTGAAAGCGATGATGACTGCCGAACGCCCGGTGCTTTACATCGGCGGCGGAGCGCATGCGGCAGGCGCTTACGAAGAGGTGATTCAGTTGGCGGAACGCCTGAATCTGCCGACAACCTGCACGCTGATGGGGTTGGGAGCGTTTCCAGCCAGCCATCCGCTCAGCCTGGGAATGCTGGGAATGCACGGCGGTTACTGGACAAACATGGCCGTCAACAATAGCGATCTGCTGATTTCCATCGGCGCGCGCTTTGATGATCGTGTTACCGGCAAGCTCAGTGAATTTGCCTCTGGCGCAAAGTTCATTCACGTGGATATTGATGCTTCGTGCATCAGCAAAAACGTTCCTTGCGATTACCCGGTGGTTGGCGATGCCAAGGCGGTTGCTCAGCAAATGTTGAAAGAGGTGGAAGAGCAGTTGGCTGGCGGGGCAAAGATCGCTTCGAAAGACGGCTGGCACGACCAGATTGCCGCCTGGAAAAAGCAGCATCCGTTCTGGTGGAAAGAAGAAGGCGATGTCATTAAACCGCAATACGTCATTCACGAACTGCACCGCATTACCAAAGGGCAAGCGGTTGTTTCCGCAGACGTTGGCCAGCATCAAATGTGGACGGCGCAGCTTTACGGATTCGACACGCCGCGCAACTGGCTGAACTCCGGCGGACTCGGCGCAATGGGCTATGGCTTCCCGGCGGCTGTTGGAGCGGCGGTAGCCAGGCCGGATGCTTTGTGTGTCGCAGTGGTTGGCGACGGCGGATTCCAGATGGTGCTGAACGAACTGGCCACCGTCAAGCAATACAACATTCCGGTCAAGATTCTGCTGATCAACAATGGCTTTTTGGGGATGGTGCGGCAATGGCAGGAGCAGTTTTACGAACATCGCTATTCGCACAGCAACATCGAAGTCCAACCGGATTTCGTCAAGCTGGCTGAAGCGTATGGCGTTGCCGCGTTCCGCGCGACCAAGATGAACGAAGTCAGCCACACGCTGGAAAAAGCGTTGAACACACCCGGGCCAGTGCTGATTGAAATGAAAGTTGCGCGCGAAGAAAACGTCTTCCCAATTGTGCCTGCTGGAGCGGCGCTGAAGGATATGATCCTGCAATGAACAATTGGCAATTGATAATTGATAATGGCTTTCC
>CAYLJQ010000895.1:0-2846 GCA_964383955.1 uncultured Heliomicrobium sp.
GACGTGGTGACGACCTATGGATCAGCGAGCACAAACATTGTTTTCACAAACAACATCAGCGCGCACAACCTGTACGGTGTGAAAGGAGATGGCAGAGGGATCGGCCTGGACACGATCAATAATTATTTCCCTGGAGCCATCTTTACAAAGAACATTCTGTCGGGCGGCGCTTCGACAAATTATCCTGCGGGAGGATTTTTCCCTGCATTACTCAGTGGGATCGGCTTTGTAAATTTCTCAGCCGGAGATTACCGGCTTGCGTCAACCAGCCCTTATCGCAATGCAGGGACTGATGGGCAGGATTTAGGCAACTTATTCTGGGGAACGGCATCTGCTCCACCTCCGATTGCCAGTCCCTCGCCGACGCCGACACCTACTCCAACGCCAACTCCGGCGCTTGCCATCACAAACGTTGTTGCGAGCTCTTTGCTTACCAATAGTGCAACCATCACCTGGACGACCAATCAGTTTTCTGACAGCCAGGTTGAATATGGCGCCACCACATCGTATGGCCAGCAAACAGCGATTAACACAACACTATTGACCGGCCACGTTGTCGTCCTTACGGGGTTGAGCACGGATCTGCTTTACAACTTTCGCGTCAAATCGCGAACCAGCAACGGAACACTGGCAATATCGTCCAACTTTACCTTTCGCACAGTTGCGATGAGGCCGACTCCGACGCCAATCCCGACTCCAACTCCCACGCCGATTCCGGTTCCGGTAAAAGATACGACTCCGCCGGCGATTAGCGCCGTCACGGCTTCGTCAATTACTTCGTCATCAGCAACAATCAACTGGCTGACGAACGAAGCTTCCGACTCACAGGTTGACTATGGCTTGACGACAACCTACGGACAAACGACGACACTTAACACCAGCCGAGTGACCATCCATACAATGGCTCTGGGCAATTTGACAGCGGGAAGGCTTTACAACTTTCGCGTCAAATCGCGCGATGCCGCAGGCAACCTGGCTGTTTCGGGCAACTACACCTTCACTACCGCAGCGGCAGTTACGGCAGGGCCAGTGACCTGGACGCAGTTATCAGGCGTGGTGGTTCAAGGCACTGTCTTAACGAAAACCTCCGGATGTGATGGCTGTCGTTCTTCCGCAATTTCTTCGCAAACCATTTCGTCCGGAGATGGATATGTGGAGTTCACTGCGGCGGAAACAAACAAACGGCGCTACGCCGGGTTGATGTTAAACACCAGGACAGTTTCAATCTCAAACCTGGATTTTTCTATCTTCCTGGCGAACGGGGAAGCCGCGGTATTTGAGCGAGGCGTTTACAGAGGAGAGGTCGCATACGTCACCGGCGATGTATTCCGTGTTTCCATTCAAAATGGCTACGTGCGCTATTACAAAAACGGCGTTCTGTTTTACACCAGCCCTACCAGACCCACCTATCCGATAGTGACTGCGGCCTGGATAGATCAGTTAAACGGCACTGTCACAAATGCCACCATGGGAACAGGCGCAATCGCTGGTCGCTTTATCAAGAAGCGATAGCTGCGCTGGCATAGTTGGCAGTGAAATGCATGGTGGTTGCGGTATACTCCGAATCCTAAGGAGTCACCGCAACCACCAATGCAACAGCAATCTAAATTACCGCGCCCGCTGGAAGGCGTGACGGTTCTTGATCTAACCATTGCGCTTGCCGGGCCTTTCGCCACCTTGATTCTTGGAGGGCTTGGCGCGCGCGTCATCAAAGTCGAAAACCCCGCCGTTGGCGATCCGGCCCGCAGCAATGCGCCTTATCTTGGCCAGAATGGCGTTAAACTCATCCGTGAAACTGACGACGACATTTCCATTTCGACAATCAACCGCATGCGAAACAAGCTCGGTGTAACGCTGAACTTGAAGCATCCGCAATCGCGCGAAGTGTTTGCTGACCTGGTTCGATCTTCTGACGTGCTGGTCGAAAACTTCAGCCGAGGGACGATGGATCGGTTGGGGTTGGGATATAGCTTCGTGCGGGAAATCAATCCGCGCATTGTGCATTGCGCGCTGACCGGCTTTGGCACCGAAGGCGACACAGGCTCCGCCAAAGCATTTGATTCGATCATTCAAGCGCTCAGCGGATTGATGATGACTTCCGGCTCAACAGGCGAACCGCCAGTCAGAGTTGGCGTGCCGTTTGCCGACCTTGTTACGCCATTGTTTGCAGTGATCGGGATTCTTTCCGCGCTGAAAATGGCCGAACGAACCGGCGAAGGCCAGTTTGTGGATGTTTCCATGCTGGGTGTTATGACTTCGCTGGTGGCATGTGAATCTTTCGATGCGATGGAAAGTCTGGGAATGCCGACGCGCACAGGGCAAAGCATGCCGCGTCTGGCTCCGTTTGGAACGTACAAAGCCAACGACGGTTACATTGCCATTTGCGCGCATCAGGATGGTTTTGCTTATGGAGTTTTCAATGCGATGGGACAGCCGGAACTTGCCGCTGATGACCGCTTTCGAACGCGCGACCACAGAGTCAAAAACGTCGTCGAACTGGATTCACTGATTGAAGCCTGGACGCAAACTTTACCCAAAACCGAGTTGTTGAACATTCTGGAGGCTGCCGGAGTTCCGTGCGCCGAAGTTCGCGAACCGCAAACCGCGCTCCGCGACCCACGCGTCGTCGCAAGAGGGGAGACAGTGCCGCTGAGTCATCCCAGGCATGGACTTGTTGACGGCGTTTATGGGATGGGGTTGCCAATCAAGTTTTCAGCGGCTTCGGCTGAGTACGATCAACCGCCGCCGGAAATGGGCGAAGATAACCAAAAAGTGTATGGCGAAATTCTGGGCTATTCGCCGCAGCGAATCGAAGAGTTGCGTTCGCTTGGCGTAATTTGAGCTAT
>CAYLJQ010000896.1:0-2844 GCA_964383955.1 uncultured Heliomicrobium sp.
TGAATTGCCCAGGTATACCCGTGATAGGCAAAAATCACCGGCGCTGATTCGGTAAACAGCTCTTCAAAGGCCAGATTATCCATCCCGTGCGGATGCACTTCAGGACTCATCAATGTGCCCAGGCTTACGACATTGACCACGCGCACCTTGATCCCTGGCAGGTGTTTTTGCAGCAACCACGAAGCGGCGCAGGTTTCAATCGTCGGCACATCGCCCGCGCATGCCAGCACGACGTCCGGTTCGCCGTCGTCATTGCTGGCGAATTGCCAGGTGGATGCGCCGCGTGAACAGTGCCGGTTGGCTTCGTCCATCGTCAGCCATTGAAGCTGAAAATCCTTGCCGCAGGTCACGACGTTGACGTAGTTGCGGCTGCGCAAACAGTGATCAAAAACACTGAGCAAACAATTGGCGTCGGGCGGATAGTAAATGCGAATCACGTCGCTTTTACGCGCCAGCGCGTTGTCCACGAAGCCGGGCGCTTGATGGCTGAACCCGTTGTGATCGTTGCGCCAGCAATGGCTGCTCAGAAAAATGTTGAGCGAGGCAATGTCCCTGCGCCACGGCAATTCCTGGCATTGATCCAGCCATTTGGCATGCTGTGTGACCATCGAATCAACAATCTGGGCGAAAGCTTCGTAAGACGACCACAGCCCGTGCCGCCCGGTCAGCAGATAACCTTCCAGCCAGCCCTGGCAGCAATGTTCGCTGAGCACTTCGATCACGCGACCTTCGGGGCCCAGGTGATCATCAATCGAAACGGTCTGTTCAACGCTGCATCGCGTGGTGGCTTCGAAAACGGCGTTCAGCCGGTTGGAATTGGTTTCGTCCGGACAGAACAAACGGAAATTGGTTGGGTTTTGCCGGATGATGTCGCGGAAAAATTCGCCCAGTTTGCGTGGCGCTTCAGCGATGACTTGACCGGGGCCGGGTACTTCAAGCGCATAGTTGGTGAAATCTGGCAGATTGAGCGCGGTCAACAGCCGACCGCCATTGACGTGCGGATTCGCTCCCATTCGCCGGCTGCCTGCTGGCACAAGCTCTGCCAGGTCTGCCGCTAAACACCCATCAGGATCAAAAATCTTTTCCGGCTGGTAGCTTTTCATCCACAGTTCCAGCATCGCCAGATGTTCAGGATTTTCGCGGACTGAAGACAATGGCACCTGATGCGAACGGAACGTGCCTTCAATGGGAATGCCGTCCACTTCTTTCGGGCCAGTCCAGCCTTTGGGCGTGCGCAGAATGATCATGGGCCACATGGGACGCCGCGTGAATCCGTTCCTGCGGGCTTCCTCTTGAATCGCGCGAATCTCGGCGTGGCATTGATCCACCGTGGCGGCAAATTCCTGATGCAAGGTTGCGGGATCATCGCCTGCAACAAAATAAGGATGATAGCCGCGTCCTTGATAAAGCTGCCGCAACTCATCATCGCTGGTGCGGGCTTCGACGGTGGGTCCGGCGATCTTGTAACCGTTCAAGTGCAGAATCGGCAGCACCGCGCCGTCATGCACCGGGTTGAGAAACTTGTTGCCCTTCCAGCTTCCTTCCAGCGGGCAGGTTTCGGCTTCGCCATCGCCGATGATACAAGCGACGATCAGATCAGGATTATCGAATGCCGCGCCGAATGCGTGCAGCAAGGCATAGCCCAATTCGCCGCCTTCGTGGAGCGAGTTGGGCACGTGCGGACCGCAGTGGCTGGGCACACCGCCCGGCGTGGAAAACTGCCTGAAAAAGAGCCGCATCCCGGCGGCGTCTGGTGTCACGTCGGTATGAACTTCGGAATAGGTTCCTTCCAGGTAAGCGTGCGCATTCAGCGCAGGACCGCCATGCCCGGGACCGGCAATGTAAATGACGTTGGCGTCCTGTTCGTTAATCAGCCGGTTCAAATGCACATAAATGAAGCTCAGGCCGGGCGACGTTCCCCAATGGCCCAGCAGCCGTGGTTTGATATGCTCTGGTTTCAGCGGTGCTTGCAGCAAAGGATTTTCGCGCAGGTAAATCTGGCCGACCGTCAGGTAGTTCGCGGCCTGCCAGTAGCGTTGCATTTTATCCAGCACTTCAGGCGAAAGCGGGCCGTTGCCTGGATCAGGCTGTTGTGCGGCGGCGTTGCCATTGCCGATAACTATGGTCGAAAGTTTTTCATTGAACTCAAACATATATTTTCTTTTCGGAATCACGTGTGCTCATTACGTATCAGCCCTCTCGGCGAATAAACCAATCAACTGGGCGACGCAATGAAACCGGTGGCGGATAGTTCTTCAGATAACCGGCACGCAAGATAAATTGAATATCGTCATTGATGCCGATGGATTGACGCAGCGTTTGTTTGGTGGCGGCTTCTTCTAAGATCTGTGTCATCGGATGAATCGCGATAGATTTTTCTCGCACTTTCAGAAAAAGCCTTTGCATTCTTCTGCCTGTGTCGAGCAGCGTTGCCACCGTTTCGTCCTTGCTGGTAAGCAAAACCCAACCTGCTGATTGAGCAACCTGTGTCTTCACCATCTCAATACTTTGTTTTCTAAAATCGTTTTGCATCACCTTTTCTTTGCCATAAAAGTTACGCACGACCCAACCGGATATTCCTGTTATTTCCATGCTTGCAGTCGTCAACCCATCCCGATGTTGATCGGCATCCTTGCTTGAGAACCTGATCCAATTGGCTAGCTCAAGTTGCGCGGCATCGCGGTAAGCTTGCAGGCGGTTGTCTTCGATAGTTTGCTCGTTGATAAATTGGCTCTCTTTACTTGCGGCGGGCAGATAATGAATACCTTCGGAGTGCCCGTTCACGAGATAGGTAAAATCCTCTTTTTTCAGCATCTCGCTTAAATAACCTGAACGCACCGTTCG
>CAYLJQ010000897.1:0-2838 GCA_964383955.1 uncultured Heliomicrobium sp.
TGTTTGAACAGGCCAGCATCGAACACGCGCAAAGCATTGTCGGCTTCATTGAAGGCGCGGGAGATCATCAGGAGCCGATGCAGACACCGCCGACGCAATCAGCGCCGCTTGAGAAGCCGGTTGTCAGGTGGCAAGGCGGCAGAATCCTGGACGATCCAAGGGGAAACTGAGTGCGCCGGTGGATCCATCGCCGCCCGTGATCACTCCGGCGGCAGATTCATCGGCGCTTCAGCAACCAGCGCGCGGACAGCCGGAAACCTACGCTGAAGAAGCGCGAGCAACCGGCACTTATGGCAGGGTTGTGTTGCCGTTTTCGACGCCTAAACCAGAGCCATTTGCCCACGTGGGCAAACCGGTTTTGCCCACCGATTTTGCCCACGTGGGCAAAATCGAACAACCATCAGCGTTTTCAACACTTTGGGGAGCGGGCGCAAGTCTCGTCTGGAGACCGAAAAAATTCGTTCGTGATGACTCATATCCGAGGGTTACGGCGAGTGGTTTTTATTTCCGAAAAGACTCCGGCGGGTTCGCTCTCATTCGGCGCTCAGATCGCAAATGCGTCGGCTTCTACACCAAACTCTCAATCCAAGAACTGGAGGATCAACATGGCAGCAAGAGCAAAACAGCAAAGCGAACAACCCGACGCACACGAACTGGCGGTCGTCGTGACGGCTGACCTGGCGCAGATCACCGCCGACGCCAGAACGCATCCGGATGCAGAAGCGAAGGCACGCATTCTGCGATGCGTGGCACGGCTTGAAAACGTCGTCAGCGGACAGATGACACCGGAGCTGAAGGCGAGATTTGCGCACGCGGCTAACGTGCTGAATCGGGAAGGGTAAGCGCATTTTGCCCACGTGGGCAAAATGAACAGCAAAAAGCCGCTCAGGTCGTAAAAACCGAGCGGCTTTTTCGCGAGTGTCATGTTGCCTGATCTTGCGTTCTCGTTGCCGACAAAACCGGGCGGGGTAGCCTCACGCGACGCGCATTTTATTGCCGAGCGTCTTGGAAGGAAAGCCGAACAGGGCAGAGGATTCATTTTTCGCGTTTAGAAGCCCGTGGTTGATTTCAGAGTGCTGCGCTTCGCGTCGGCAGGGAATCGCTCAAAAGCGCCCGGTTTCTGTCGAACTGGCGGTGGTCACAGCGATTCAAAATACTAGGTTTTCCTAGGTTCTGATCTGAAACTGAAAAGCGAGGTAATGCGAGGTTTTCACTCGGCTGGATTCTCGTAAAACCGTTGATAGGAACGGCGCGCGGGATCGTTGGCGAGAGGTTCAACGGACGGCGCAGCGTCAGGGAAGGGAACGGCGTAAAACGGGCCTTCATCGCGCCGGGGATCATCAACGCGCTTCACTTGGCCAGCGTTCTGCAACTCGCACAATGCCCGGCGGACGTCGTCATCGTCAAATTCAAAATCCTCCGCCAGTTCTTCGATGCTCAGAGGGCAGGGAATGAGCTGGCAAAGGACTTTCGAAGCAAGATTACTCATTGTTCCGGCTTCGTTGGTTGGGCTGCGCGACTTCAACGATCTGAATCTGAACGGGCCGATCTTCCGGCGTGGTCAGTTCAACCGCCTGCCGTGGTTTGCCATAGGCATATTCGAGTAGAATTTTTGCCGCCTTCGTATCGCCAGCCATTGCCAACATCACAAGTTTCTTGATCACCTTCAACCAGTCGGCTTTGGTGACCGCCTGAGCAATCAGCAGATCAATCCCTTGTTTCTGTGCGTCAGACTTCCGGCCTGCCCCAGGTCGCTTCCCGCCGCGCGTGGTTTTCTTTGTTGGCATACTTCACCGTTTGATTCTTTTGCGAATTCAAAGCCGCAACCCGCCGATTTGCAGCAGGTTGCGTTTGAATTCGTCAGCCCACCCAATCAGGCACCAAGGCCCGCGAGTGCTGTTTTGTGCGCAACGTCGCCCTTCGACATTGCCGATGACCAAACACCGACAGTTGAATTCTCAGTCGCGAGCCGGTCCACAGCCTTCATGTCATCTTTCGCGCGCTCAGCCATATCGGCTTCGTGGTCTGCAATGCGTTTCTGCGTTTCCTGCCGAAACGTATCCAATGCCGTTTGGGCTTCGTCGCGAATCTTGATGGCTGCATCCCGCTCGGCGTTGTGCCAGGTCCGCCGGGCTTCCAATTCAGCATGCGACGCAGCAGCGAACAAGGCCGGCCAATCCTCTTTGCGAGTCTTCAGCCTGCGAACTTCCTGGACATCGCCGCCAACGGTTGCCTTGAAAATCCGATCATCAATTTCGGCACCTTCTGTTTCCAGCGCTTTCCGTTCGGCCCGTGCTGCCTGATACGACTCTTTCAATTTTGGGAATCGTTCTGTGCTCATGGTTATGCCCTCCCTTGGCTAAAGCTGATGCTTGGAATCTGGATCGTTTCAACCTTATCCACGCCGCCTGATCGCTCCCAGGCCGGAATGAACGCCTGCTCTTGATTTTTCTCCAACGCGAACACGCCGTGATTGATGGCCAACTTCGCCCGGTGCATGCTGCTTTCGACTTCTGTGCGTGCCTCTACTGCGGCGGCAATCTTTGGATTGCTTTTGGCCATGACGGTTTCGATTTCACCGGCAATGTGCTGGCCAACCTCTGCGCCCAGGCGTCGCGCTTCAAAGTAGCTGGGCAATTCGGCCCGGAGTGCGCTCAAAGTAACGTGATCGCCAGCGGCAGAGGCATCTTCCGCCATCTTCTGAATCCGACTGTGAAGCTTTTGGCCGTCCATAGCGTCGAGAATGCCCTTGGTGCGATTCCAGGCTTGCTGGGCGCGGATTTCACGGGCAAGCATCTCGTTTGAGTCGGCAGCCTTGGGACCGTCAAAGGTCGCTGC
>CAYLJQ010000898.1:0-2838 GCA_964383955.1 uncultured Heliomicrobium sp.
AAGGCCAAAGCGGGAATCAAAGAAAACCTTCGCCTCATTCAATCCACAAACAATGCCGCCGGCGAGGACGCCGGCGCTCCTAGGATTGCCGCAACGTTTGGTTTGCATGCTTCGCTGACGCTTTCCGATGCGACGCTGGAAGCTTGCCGCGATGCATGGGACGGCGGTTTTCACATTCACGCTGCCGAAGACTTATCCGATCAGTACGACAGTTTGGAAAAAAGCGGGTTGCGGGTGATTGATCGGCTGCACAAGTTTGGCATTCTGGGCGAACGCTCTATTGTCGCGCATGCCGTCCACATTGATCACCGCGAAGCCGAACTGCTACGCCAAACCGGAACCTGGGTGACGCACCAGCCGCGTTCGAACATGAACAATGCCGTTGGCGTGGCGGACGTGGAAGGTTTGCTGCGGCTGGGCGTCAAAGTCGGCTTAGGCAACGACGGCTTTTCCAATGCGATGTGGGACGAGTGGAAGGCGGCCTACCTTTCCCACAAAGCTGCGCATCGCGACCCGCGCTGGATGAACGGTGCAACCGTCGCCGAAATGGCTGTGACCAACAACGCCGCGCTCGCCAATGTCTTCTTTCCGCAAGCACCGCTGAGTGCGCTCGCGCCGGGCGCATTCGCCGACATTATCTTCGTTGACTACCATCCGACTACGCCGCTAAGCGCTGGCAATCTGCCGTGGCACATGCTGTTTGGCTTTGAAAATTCGATGATCACGACAACCATCTGCGCAGGCAAAGTGCTGATGAAAGATCGGCAGTTGCTGCTTCTAGACGAAGCTGAAATCACAGCCAGAAGCCGGGAACTTGCGGCAAAGCTCTGGCAAAGAATTGCAGCCTGAGCGGTAAGACCTTGGCCGCCCGTCCTTAAGACCAGCTAGACAATCTCCATTTGGTGTTGTAAAACGCCCTCTAGTTTCCCACTTTAGCCACAAGGACTTCGCATCAATGAAATTTGGCGTCGTCATCTTTCCCGGCTCGAATTGCGATCACGACACTTACCACGTCATCAGCAAAGTGGTCGGCCAACCTGTTGACTTCATTTGGCATAAGGAAACTGACATTGACCGTTTCGACGCGATTATTTTGCCCGGGGGATTTTCCTACGGCGATTATTTGCGTAGCGGCGCAATTGCCAGGTTTTCACCAGTCATGAAATCTGTAGTTGAATTTGCCAATCAGGGCGGCCTGGTATTGGGCATCTGCAATGGCTTCCAGATTCTGTGCGAATCCGGCTTGCTGCCGGGCGCACTGCTCAGAAACCGCGATCTGAAATTCGTCTGCGAACACATCAATGTTCGCGTCGAACAGACGGACACGGCTTTCACAGGAGCATACAAATCCGGCCAGGTGCTGAGCCTGCCCATTGCGCACGGCGAAGGCAATTACTTCTGCGATGAAAAAACGCTGGCCGAACTGGAAAGCGGAAATCAGGTGATTTTTCGTTACAGCACGCCTGACGGCCAAATCACCGATGAAGCCAATCCGAATGGTTCCTTGCAAAACATCGCGGGCATCTGCAACCGGGAGCGAAATGTTCTGGGTTTGATGCCGCACCCGGAACGCGCCGCTGAAAGTATGCTTGGCTGTAAAGACGGGCGCGCGATGTTTCTTTCCATGGCGGACGCGTTAACGACCATTCTGAAAGCGCGCGCCTGATTTGATTGCGGATTGTGGAGTGCGGATTGCGGAAAAAAGAAGAAAGCTCCGCCAATTTACGTCACCCACAATCCGGAACCTGAAACTAAGAAATCCGCACTCCACAATCCGAAATCCGCAATATGAAGATTACTCCTGAAATTCTGGGTCAGCACAACATTTCGATCGAAGAGTACGAACGTATCAAACAGTTGATGGGTCGCGAACCAAACTTCACTGAACTGGGAATCTTTTCGGTGATGTGGTCGGAACATTGTTCGTACAAATCCTCCAAAGTTCATTTGCGCCGATTGCCCACAACGGGCGAATGCCTGGTGCAAGGGCCGGGCGAAAACGCGGGCATCGTTGACATAGGCGATGGCTGGTGCGCGGCGTTCAAGATTGAATCGCACAATCACCCGTCGTTCATCGAACCCTATCAAGGCGCGGCAACCGGCATCGGCGGCATTTTGCGCGACATTTTCACGATGGGTGCGCGGCCCGTGGCGGCAATGGATAGTCTGCGCTTCGGTCCGATTCGGGACGAGGAAGTGGACGAATCGAAAGAACAGACTTCGGCAAAATCCATCTCTCGCAATCGGCGAATTATGGCCGGAGTCGTGAAAGGCCTTGGGGATTACGGCAACGCGTTTGGCGTGCCAACGGTCGGTGGCGAAGTCTATTTCGATCCCTGTTATTCGCTGAATCCGCTGGTCAATGCCTTTGCGCTGGGCTTGGTGCGGCGCGAGCAGATTTTTTACGGCAAAGCTGAAGGCGTCGGCAATTCGGTGATTTACGTCGGAGCCAAAACCGGTCGTGACGGCATTCACGGCGCGACGATGGCTTCCGCAGAATTTGACGAAGCCGCGATGGAAAAACGCCCAACTGTGCAGGTTGGCGATCCGTTTTCAGAAAAATTGCTGCTGGAAGCCTGCCTGGAAGCCATGCGCGCCGGAGCCATTGTCGGCATTCAGGATATGGGTGCGGCTGGGTTGACTTCGTCTTCGTGTGAAATGGGCGCACGCGCTGGCAATGGCGTTGAAATCAATCTTGATCTGGTTCCGCAGCGCGAAACCGGAATGACGGCGTATGAAATGATGCTGTCGGAATCGCAGGAGCGAATGCTGATCGTAACCGAAAAAGGCCACGACCGGCAGGTGCTGGAAATTTTCCATCGCTGGGATTTGGACGCC
>CAYLJQ010000899.1:0-2829 GCA_964383955.1 uncultured Heliomicrobium sp.
TGGCTCCGCTTTGCAGCATTAGTTGTGTTCTTAGGTTGAATTTGCCGGTTACTCGCCAGTAGCCGCTTTACCTGGTTTGGCCTCGGCTGTTTGGGCGACTTTCTTTGCTGTTTCCCGTTTGGCAATGCGTGAATCAGTGTTTTTTAGAATCTGATGCATATGCGTTTCATTTCCAAGCTTGAAGCCTGCAAGATAATGATTGTTGTTGTGCTTTTTGAAAAGTAACGCGCCAGGTTTCAGCTTGTCAGTGTTTTGAGCCGGAAACGTATGCACGGCGATTTTGGCGTCGCCATTTATCTGTTCGATCATAACAACTCCGTGCGTTGTTTCATGAGTAACAGACTTGATCATATACTTGCCCGCAGGCATCAGCTTATCACCAACATAGAAATCGAATCCGACATCGGTTTTGTGCGTCAGCAAAGGGGTTTGCGCTGAGGCCGACACGACCAAGCCTGTTAAAACAACAGCCGATAAGGTCAAAATTCGAATCACGTTCTTAAACATATTTTCTCCTTCTCCAAAATAGCCTTCAGTTTTGTTCGTAAGATGGAAGCATTCAATAATTCCCAAAAGCTTCCTCTCAGTTGCTTCGTGGCTTGCTTAACGGCTTTCCGCAAACTCAAGTTCTGTGAAGGAGAAGAAAATTGTCAAAGAAAACTTTTTGAACCTGGCAAACAAACTCACGCAAGTTCATTTTGTGTATAACATCAAGAAAGGTGAAAACGGTGTAGCGCTGGCTTCCACAATCGCCGTAAGAAACAACAAAGCGCGAAAGATGTAATCAACTTTCGCGCTTTGTAAAAAAGGTGTTAAGTCAGGTTGTGTGGAATTACCCCTGAGCAATCAATTGCCGTAACACATACGGCAGGATGCCGCCGTGCTGGTAGTAATCAATTTCGATGGCAGTATCTATTCTCAATCTAACTGGAATTTCTTCTTTCGCTCCGTTGGCGCGATGAATGACCAAGGTCACATCCTGCTGAGGTTTGACGCCTGCATCCAACCCCGTGACGTCGAAGGTTTCAGAACCATCCAGTTCCAGTGTTTGAGCATTTACGCCATCCGGGAACTGAAGTGGCAGAACGCCCATCCCAACCAGATTGCTGCGGTGGATTCGCTCAAAGCTTTGCGCGACTACCGCTTTGACGCCCAATAGCCGAGTTCCTTTTGCCGCCCAGTCTCGCGAGCTGCCGGTGCCGTACTCCTGTCCGGCGATGACGATCAGTGGTGTTCCTTCAGCCTGATATTTGATCGAAGCATCATAAATACTCATCTGTTCGTCTTTATATTTCGTCAGGCCGCCTTCCGTTCCGGGCAGCATCAGGTTTTTGATGCGAACGTTGGCGAACGTGCCGCGCGTCATCACACGGTCGTTGCCTCGCCTTGAACCGTAGCTGTTGAAGTTTGCCGGTTCGACGCCGTTTTCGATTAGATACTTTCCTGCCGGAGAACTGGCTTTGATCGAACCTGCCGGGCTGATGTGATCAGTCGTTACTGAATCGCCAAAAATTCCCAGGGGGCGAGCGCCTTTGATGTCGGCAATCGTTCCAGCTTCCATTCCAAAGTTTTCAAAAAACGGAGGTTGCTGAATGTAGGTTGATGATTCATTCCAGGCGTAAACGTCGCCAGTGCTGGAGGGAATTTCATTCCACAATGGGTTTTCAGCCGTAAAGTCGGAATACAATCGTTGATACGTCGCCGGGTCCATTGCCGTATTCAACAGAGCGCGAATTTCTTCGGTTGTTGGCCAAATGTCGCTCAGGAAAACTTCCTGGTGGCCTCTGCCAATCCCAACAGGTTCTTTCGACAAATCAATGTCCACGCGTCCGGCCAGGGCAAAAGCAACGACCAGCGGCGGCGACATCAAGAAGTTGGCTTTGATATTTTGATGCACGCGCGCTTCAAAGTTGCGATTGCCGGAAAGCACGCTGGCTGCGATCAGATCGTTTTGCACAACCACTTCTTCGATTTTCGGATCGAGTGGGCCGGAATTTCCGATGCAGGTTGTGCAGCCGTACCCGACGACTTGAAAGCCCAATTGGTCCAGATAAGGTTGTAGTCCGGTTTTGTCCAGATAATCCGAAACCACGCGCGAGCCTGGGCCGAGCGAAGTTTTCACCTGCGGTTTGACGCGCAAGCCTTTGTCCACAGCCTTTTTGGCCAGCAACCCGGCGGCAAGCATCACGCTGGGATTGGACGTGTTGGTGCAGGAAGTAATGGCAGCGATCAGCACATTGCCATGGCCCAAGGTGGCTGACGCGGCAGGAAAGGCCTGTGCGGGGACATCTTCAAGGCGATCAGGAGTCGGGCGATTGTTCATCATCTCGACTTCGCTTTGTGTGCTGGTGTTTTTCACGCTCAAGTCGGAGCCTTTGGCAGCAGGCACGGTCTGTGAATCCTGTTCACCGCCTCCGGTCAACGGCTCAGCCAAGCGTCCGCGAACACCGATTGTGGTTTCGAATGTTTGCTCCATCTCCGTCAGCGATTTGCCATAACCGCCACTGCTGACTGGTTGTTGGTACAAGTCCAGAAATTTGCCTTTCAGGTTATTCAGTTCAATGCGGTCTTGAGGGCGTTTGGGACCGGCGACATTTGGCGTTATGGCGGAAAGGTTCAGTTCCAAGGTTTGGCTATATTCGATTTCGCCCACACTTGGAATGCCGAACAGGCCTTGCGCTTTGAAGTAATTCCGGAAAGCGTTGACTTGATCTTCCGTGCGGCCCGTTGCAGTCAGATAGTTGCAGGTTTCTTCGTCCACGCCGAAAAAGCCCATCGTCGCGCCGTATTCCGGAGCCATATTGGCAATCGTCGCCCGGTCGGTCAGTG
>CAYLJQ010000900.1:0-2813 GCA_964383955.1 uncultured Heliomicrobium sp.
CACTGAGTTCAATTTTTGATTTCTCCTCAAATCTCTTTTGCTGCTTTGAGCAATGATGTCGTCTAGCTTATGCTGTCGTTCCTTTTCACAACACCTGCGAACAACCTATACCTAAATGGAACTTCTAAAACACTTTATTGACCTCATCCTGCACCTGGACAAACATCTTGTCGAACTCGTCAGCCAGTATCAATCGTGGACCTACGCCATCCTGTTTCTGATAATTTTCGCGGAAACCGGATTGGTCGTAACACCATTTTTGCCTGGCGATTCCCTGCTGTTTGCCATTGGCGCTTTAGCTTCCAAAGGAGAACTCAACGTCTTTTTGGTTGTCGTGCTGCTCAGCATCGCAGCAATTCTTGGTGATACAGTCAATTACTGGGTCGGCAAAGTCATCGGTCCAAAGGTTTTTTCCAGCGAAAGTTCGCGATGGCTGAATCGCAAGCATCTTGAACGCACGCACGAGTTTTATGAAAAGTACGGCGGCAAGACGATTATTTTGGCTCGTTTTATGCCGATCATTCGCACCTTCGCTCCATTTGTCGCTGGAATAGGCAACATGAGTTATGGAAAATTTTTGCTCTATAACGTCGTAGGCGGAATCGTGTGGATTGCTGGCTTTACCTACGCAGGCTACTTTTTTGGAGAGATTCCTATTGTCAAACGCAATTTCACGCTGGTGATTTTCGCCATCATCATCATTTCAGTAATGCCTGCTGTTATCGAAATTTGGCGCGCCAGGCGAGAGTCCAAAACGAAATGAAGCTGCGATAAACCGCGACAGCCTAATAAAACAGATACTTTCTCCAATTTTCATCTGACCGCCCCAGATAGCGCATAATTTGCCGATTGACGTGCAAACTGAATGATTGTGGGCGCTTTAGCAGTTTCATTCCCACCTCTTCCGGGAGCTTATTGCCTTTGCGGTTGTTACAGCGTTTGCAGCAAGCCACCAAATTGTCCCAGTTGGAACTGCCGCTTCGCGAGCGAGGAACGACATGATCAAGCGTCAGGTCAGCAGGATTAAAAACTTTGCCGCAGTACTGGCAGGTGTAGTGGTCGCGAAGCAGAATGTTTTTACGTGAAAGACTTTTCCGCTCAAAAGGGATGTGTTTGTAATCAGTCAGGCGAATGACTGATGGCACGTGAAGCGAGCTTCGAGCCGAATTATAAAGCTTATCGTGGCGCTCCTCAGTTCGCGCCAGCCCTTTCAAAATCAGAACAATTGCTCGACGCGTCGTGCAAACATTGATTGGTTCATAGGTCGAATTGAGAACTAAAACTCTGCCATTCATCAAAAACACCTCGCGTAAAAAATGAAACGCACTGGCAATATGACCAGTGCGTGATGCTGATGATTACTGTTGCGCAAGCGTGAGCAAACGCGCCAGAAGTTTTTACTCTTGAGATGATGACACTTGTCGAGGATAGAGGAGCATAAGAATGCGCTCCGCGATTGCTGCAAGCGGTAGGAAGAATTCGCGAGTTAAAATGAGAAGGGTTCGTTAAACGCCTGAAGATCGCACCTCATCAAAAACAACTGGAATCTGTGCCGATCAAACTCTCTATTTCAAAACAACTTATTCAATCAATTCATTCAGTTAACCAATCACCTAACCAGCCAATCTAAACTCTTTTCATAAAAACGATCAGAGAGCTGGAGCGACGCCGCGGAGTATAGCACACCTAAAAATAGCTGGAAATTTTATGTCTTTGATAAATTGGGCCTTAAATAAAGCAATTACGACTCAGACTTGATAATTGCACGTCGCAACGCCAACGGGTTTTCGAACAACAATCCAAGTCCGCGAATCACAGCTCGTTGGGGGCTTTCAGTCAATTGAACCGCCAGCTCAGTTTCTTTTGAAAGCCGTTCGTCCAAGCCAGCAAGCAAGGACGCGCCACCTGCAAGAATCATCCCTCGGTCATAAATGTCGCCCGAAGCTTCCGGCGGCAAGGCTTCCAGTGCGTCTTGAACTGCGTTGACGATGCGGTTGACCAGGGGTTCGATTGCTTCATGAATTTCGATGCTGTTGACGACGGCCATCTCTGGGTTGCCGCCAATGGTCGAGCGACCTTTGACCATTGTCGTATTTTCCTGATCCAGCGGAACAGCGCATCCCAATTCGATCTTGACCCGCTCGGCTGTGCGCGGACCAACCAAAATGCTGTGATTGGCTTTGATCATATCAATCAACGCCAGGTCCATATCGTTTCCGCCGACGCGAATCGTCCGTGTGAAGATCAAATGATTGTGAACCATTGCCGCAATCGTGGTTGTACCTGCTCCGGCGTCCACAACCAATGTCGCCCGCTGATCGTCAGGGTCAACACCTGATCCAAGGATTGCCACAATCCCTTTATTGACAAAATGGACATTGCCGACACCAGCTTCCTTGGCGGCGTAATACAAAGCGCGGTGTTCAACAGTGCTGGCGTCAGCCGGGATCGAAACCAGCACTCGCCGGGAAATTGAAGACCGGCCATCACGCGCTTTGCGAAGGTAATGTTCAAGAAGCTTACCTGCAAAAGTCGGATCGGCAACCACACCATCCTTTAGTGGGCTGATAATCTGGATATCACCCGAAGCACGCCCTTCCAATTCAAGCGCCTCCAAGCCAACAGCGACTACCTCTTGCGACGGAGTGTCATAAGCCAGTAGCGACGGCTCGTTGACCACAATTCCACGTCCACGGGCAAAAACACGCGTCCGTGAAGTGCCGAGGTCAATCGCCAGATCATCGGTCATCAGATTAAGAATTGAGGGCAGCTTCATATTCCAAAATTTATGGTCGAAATTTTCAGGATAAATT
>CAYLJQ010000901.1:0-2805 GCA_964383955.1 uncultured Heliomicrobium sp.
CTCCTTGCAGGTTCCGCTAGATTCATTTTTGTCTCGCTGTTGATTGCGCGACTCCAAGTGGTGACGCCGCGCGGAAGATACGCAAATCATCCAAGTCAAAAAAGTCGCTTTTTACTGGGAAACTTATCGGAGTTAACTAAGGGAAGGGAGCTTGAGAAAGCTAATCGAAAAAAGTTAGTCAAAATGAGCGTCGCTTATTCATGCGACAAGCCAAACCTGAAGAGGGCTGATATAATCCACCGCCGCGCGGCGGTGAACCGCCATCTTCAGCCGCCACTCCGCTGGTTCATTTAGGAAATAAAGATCGTCTGTTATGAAATCCGCAAATCAAGCCTAGCCCCATGTTTGTACCGCTGGCGATGTCGTTTTGGGTGTGTATTCGCCGGAAATTGTGTTCTGCGGAATTCCATTTTCTACTTGTGGGAATAACAGAAGGAACAATATGTCGACCCTAACCCTAAAGAAAAAAGACCCCAGAAAATGTTACGAATCTTTAGCCCAACCAGCCATTGCCGATGTGAAGTCTCTGGCCCAAAAATTGATTCAAGAAGCCAGTCAAATGGCGTCGTCTGGTGTGATTTGTGATGAAGGAGAGGGCGAAAGTGAGGTCTTGCTTGATTTGGAAATAGAGGGCGTGCGCTGTTTGATATTGCGTACGACTCCGAAGACGACTTCTGCTACTGTTACCCTCAGTCCGCGGGAACAGGAAATCGCGCGTATGATTGCCAAAGGTTATCCCAACAAAACCATTGCCGCCGTGCTGGATATCAGTGCCTGGACGGTTTGCACACACATTCGCAGGGTTTTTGCAAAATTGGGGGTTGGTTCGCGTGCGGAAATGGTGGCGAAACTCTCTGAGAATGGAATGCTGGCCGGAACTTCAGCGATCAGTCCGTTGCATACAATTCGGCACAAAGAGTGAACTTCTATTGATTGCATTGCCTTCCGACCAAAATTCGCACCGCATCTTGTCAACTCTACGAGTTGTCCAGCACAATGCCTTGCCTTCAACATAAGTGTACAAATCAATTACCAAACTGGAGATATAGAAAGCCGTTCATCAATGCTGTGTATGACGCAGTAGAGAGTCTCCAAGCTGGTGTAAGGTTGATACAGGGGCGTCACCGGCGATCCACTTAGCGCAAAGCTGGTGGAAAACCGACGCATGATTTTCGAACGACAAGGAGCTGATTGATGATTCGCCCATACGATTATTCCGGCACGGTTCGCGGAGCCGATGGCATTTTGCGGTACGACAATTTGCATAACTCGCTGGTCGAAATGCTGCGCGCAACGGTTGAGAAATCTCCGAATGCCGAAGCTGTGGTGGAGCTGGGCGGTGAACGAGTCAATTACCAACAGCTTTGGGATCGAGCGGCGCGTGTGGCGGGCGGATTGAAAGCGATGGGCATCAATCGGGGTGACCGCGTGGCGCTTCAGCTTGGCAACGGGTTGAACTGGTGCGTGGCTTTCTGGGGGATTCAACTGGCGGGAGCGATTGCCGTTCCGGTCAACACGCGTTTTGCCGAACCGGAAGTTGAATATGTCATCAACGATTCAGGCGCAAAGTTTTCCTTCAAACCCGGCGAAGCCTTGCCGGACGGTTCGCCGTTTGCAGTGGAAGAATGGCAGCGTGAAGAGGCCTCCGCCATTTTTTATACCAGTGGTACGACTGGCTTTCCAAAAGGCGCAATAACCACGCACGCCAACTTTCTGACCAATAACGAAAACTGCGTTCGCGTCGTAAACCTGCCGACTGATGGCAGCGTTCGCACCTTGATTTCTGTGCCGCTGTTTCACGTTACTGGCTGCAACTCTCAGTTTTTGTGTTGCTGCGCCAGCGGCAGCGCTTCGGTGATTATGCCTGCCTTCAATGTGCAGGAATTTCTGAAAGCCATCGTCGCCGAACGAACGAACTCGGTGACTTCGGTTCCGGCGATTCACTGGTTGGCGATCAGCCAACCGAACTTCAAGGAATTTGATGTCAGCCACGTTCGCTGGCTGACGTACGGCGGAGCTCCGATTGCGCCCGAACTGGTTGGCAAACTGATTGAAGCATTTCCAAACGCCCGCGTAGGCAATGGGTTTGGCTTGTCGGAAACGTCGTCTGTGGCTACGTTTCTGCCGCACGAATATTCCCGCGATCATGCGGACTCAGTAGGTTTTGCCGCTCCGGTGGTTGATCTGGAATTGTTTGAAGTTGACGCGGAAAGCGGCGTCGGCGAATTGCTGATTCGCGGCGCGAACGTGGTCAAAGGCTACTGGAACAAACCTGAAGCGACCGAGGCTGCGTTTGTTGATGGCTGGTTGCACACGGGCGATATGGCAAGGATCAGCGATGAAGGTTTCGTTTACATCGTTGACCGCAAGAAAGACATGATTTGCCGAGGCGGCGAAAACGTGTATTGCGTCGAAGTTGAAAACGCGCTGGCCGCGCATCCGGCAGTGTTTGAAGTTGCGGTCATTGGCGTTCCCGACGAAGTGATGGGAGAAAAAGTCGGCGCGGTCATCGTGCCTCGTCCGGGGCAGCAAATTGATACTGCCGATCTGATCGCATTTGCTCGCAAGCATCTCGCCGATTTCAAAGTACCGCAATACGTCATCATTCGTCCTGAGCTGTTACCGCGAAATCCTGGAGGCAAAATCCTTAAACCTGCGCTGCGAAACTCTGTCGAGTGGGGCAAATCAATCAGGTAATTGCGTCGGTTATGTCCATTGATACAAACCAAGCAGCACTCATGAAATTTAAATTACTTACTTCAATCACCAGTCTGACAGTTTTTCTTTTCGCCTTGTGCGTGCAGG
>CAYLJQ010000902.1:0-2801 GCA_964383955.1 uncultured Heliomicrobium sp.
AGTTCCGTTTTGATCTGCTCCAGCGCTTGTGTGGTGTTGAGTTTGGAATTGAGCAGCAAGGTAAAAGCTTGCTGAATACGGCGAATGGCTTCGTTTGAAAAGCCTTTGCGACGAAGCCCGATGGTGTTTGCGCCATAACATTTCGCTTCGGTTCCGTCTGTGCGGGCGTATGGCAATGCGTCTTTGACGATTTTCGACATGCCGCCGATGAAAGCGTGCGAACCGATCTGGCAGAATTGGTGAACGCCGACAAAGGCTCCGAGCGTGGCATCGTTTTCGACGATCACATGGCCTGCCAGCGAAGCCAGATTGGCGAAAACATTGCGCGAGCCGACGATGCAATCATGTGCAATATGAGTTTGCGCCATAAACAGATTGTCATCGCCGACGGAAGTCAATCCTCCGCCGCCAACCGTGCCTCGGTTCATCGTCACGTATTCGCGAATGACGTTGCGCTGACCAACGATCAAGCGTGTGTCTTCGCCTTTGTATTTCAAATCCTGCGGCGATTGCCCAAGCGAAGCGAAGGGAAGAATTTTTGTGCCCTGGCCAATTTCACAGGGACCTTCAATGACGACGTGGCTGACAAGTTCGACTTCGTCGTGAATCGTGACATAGTCGCCAATGATCGAATAGGGGCCGACGTTGACGTTTGCGCCAAGCTCGGCTTTGGAACTGATGATTGCGGTCGGATGATGCATTTGAATTTTGGATTATGAATTTTGAGTTTTTGAATCGCTGGATGAAAGGGTGAGACCGGTCTTCAATCCAAAACTCAAAACCAAGAATCATTTTTTATTCTTATCAACCAGCGCGGAAGAGAGTAAGGCTTCAGCAGCCAACTGGTCGCCGACATACGCCTTAGCGGTCAGTTTGGCGTATCCCATTTTGTATTTCAGCACGGTGACTTCCAGCCGCAATTGATCGCCTGGAACCACAGGGCGGCGAAATTTGGCTTCTTCGATTCCAGTGAAAAACATCAGCTTGTTTTCGCGGTCGGGAACTTCGCGAAACAGCAGCACCGCTCCGGCTTGCGCCATGGCTTCGATGATCAATACGCCGGGAAAAACTGGCGCGCCGGGAAAGTGTCCTTGAAAGACCTGTTCATTCATCGTCACGTTTTTCAGCGCCACAATTCGCTTTAGCGGCTCGATTTCGACGATGCGGTCAATCAACAGCATTGGGTAACGATGAGGAATAATTTGTTGTATTTCGTTGATGTCCATAAATTGGTGGTCGGTGGTTGATGATTGGTGGTTTGCAGCCAAACTTCGCTACTCGTTTCCTCTCACATCCACGATCTTTTCCAGTTTTTTCAGTCGGTCGAAAAGTTCGGGCAATCGCGTATACAGCACATGCGACTTGCGCCATTGTTGATAATCCATTGCGGCCATCATACCGCCCATCAGTTTGCCAGCTTCGACGGATTTCGTCACGCCGGTGCGCGCGGTGATGATTGCGCCATCGCCGATGGTAATGTGCTGATTGGTTCCGATTTGCCCCGCCAGAATGCAGCGGCGGCCAATTTTGGTTCCGCCGGAAAACCCGGCCAGCGCCGCAACCACAGTGTCTTCGCCAATTTCCACGTTATGGCCGATTTGAATCAAATTGTCGAATTTCGCTCCGCGATGAATTCTTGTTTCGCCAAAACCGGCCCGGTCAACGCAACAATTTGCGCCGATTTCGACATCGTCTTCGATCACGACACGGCCAACTTGCAGCAGCTTGAACTGGCGGCCTTGTTCATCGGGCGTAAAGCTGAACCCGTCCGAGCCAATGACAGTTCCACTGTGAATGCGGCAACGCGCTCCAATTTCTGTGTCGCTGTAAACCGAAACATTGGGGAAGAGAACAGAATCGTCACCGATGCGGCAGTTGTCGCCAATAACAACGCCAGGGTGGAGCGTGACCCGGTCGCCAATAATCGAATTCCGGCCAATGGTGACACGCGGGTGAATGGAACCGTCGGTGCCAAGGCGCGAGCCTTCACCCAGGATCAAGTCGCTGCTGACGCCGCGTGATTCTAAAGACGGTGCGTAAAACGCGGCGATGGCGCGCGCGAACGTCAGTTTGGCGTCTTTCCCGATCAACAGATTTCGTCCGGCAAGTTTTTCGTGATCAGCAAGCTTGGCTGGAACAATCAGCGCTGCCGCAGGCGAAGCGGCGGCGTCTTGCAATCTGGCGGCGTCGGCTGCGAACGTCACTTCGCCCGGTTGAACGGCATCCAGCGAGTTGATTCCGATAATTTCGACTTCGCCGTTGCCGCGAAGGTCGGCGTAAATGAATTGAGCGAGTTCGGCAAGCGTCATAGCAAAATCAGAAGCCAAGCGGACAAATGTCAAAAGGCAAAAATGAGAATTACCATTCTCATTTTTGCCTTTTGTGTTTTCCGGTTGGCTTTTGCCTCTGGAGAATTAGGGTTTCTTGGCAGCGCCTGCAGCGCCTGTTCCCGGATTTGCTTTGTTGTACTGGGCCATAAAATCTTCCGTAATATCGGAAGCAATCGCCGCATAAAGCACAACACCGGTTTGCTGAACCGCGCCACCTTCCAGAACCATCACGATGCCGCGCTGCTGGCAGTAGTTTTCCAGGAATTTGCCGATTTTTTCCAAAACCGGTCCGGAAACGTCAGCCTGACGTTTTTGGCCCAAGGCTTCATAGTCTTCAGCCAGACGCTTCAGTTGCTTTTCCTTCGCCGTTCCTTCTTCAACCCATCCATTGCGAACCTGGGCACTGACGGTGGCTCTCTGAGTTTGAATTTTGTTTTTCAGGTTGTTGACATCGTTTTCCAGCACTTCCAG
>CAYLJQ010000903.1:0-2796 GCA_964383955.1 uncultured Heliomicrobium sp.
CTGCAAAGATCAAATCAAATTGCTTTCCGCGGACGCTGGCCAGAAAAACTGAACCATCTGCAACGTGAAATTCGACACGCCTGTCGTGTCCCAGGTGCCGCCGAGCAATTTCAACGCAGGCAATGTTCATATCAACCGTTGTCAACCGCGAATTGGCATCCATTCCATCCAACAACCACGCCGTGGAAATTCCCGTTCCCGTTCCAAGTTCAAGGAACTGCGCTGATGGTTTGCTCCAGCATTTGGATGCAGCCAGCGTTTTCAGAAAGGCTCCGGCCGTGCGTTCCGATCCCATGCCGAAGCCGATGGCTTTCGTATCCGTTTCGATCAACTCCAAAGCCCGCGGAAGTCGCAGGAACTCCGATTCGTTCATGACGATTAGTTGCTTTCGATGTACTTGCGGATGAGATTGCCCATTTCGGTCGTCGTCACGCGGTTAGGCTGGCTCTTCAAATCGGGCGTGCCGTAACCGGCTTTCAGCGTAATCGTGATCGCGTCTTCGATCAGCCGCGCTTCTTTTTCCAGCTTGCACGAGTACCGCAACAACATCGCCGCCGAAGCAATTGTGCCAATCGGATTGGCAATTCCCTTTCCAGCAATATCCGGCGCGGAACCATGAATCGGTTCGTACAGCCCAACTTTGCCGCCAATGCTGGCCGAAGGCAGCAAACCGATGCTGCCGGTTAAAACCGAAGCTTCATCGCTCAAAATGTCGCCGAACAGGTTTTCGGTGACGATCACGTCGTAATCCGTCGGGCGCATCACCAACTGCATCGCGCAGGCGTCTACATATCCGTGGTGCAATTCCACGTCTGGATATTCCGCTGCCAGTCGCACTACGGTTTTGCGCCAGAGCTGCGAACTTTCCAGCACGTTGGCTTTATCAATCGAATGCAGCTTTTTGCGACGCACCCGCGCCGCTTCAAACGCCACACGCGCCACACGTTCCACTTCGGGAACGGTGTAAGCCATCGTGTTCAACCCGCGTTCGTCCGTCAGTTCGCGCGGCTGGCCAAAATACGCGCCGCCCATCAATTCGCGCACGATCAACAAATCGGTTCCACGCACAATCTCGGCTTTCAGCGGAGAAGCATCAATCAAGGTTTCGTGCAGAAACGCAGGGCGAAGATTGGCAAAAACGCCCAAGCCCGCCCGCAAAGCCAGCAAACCCGTTTCGGGTTTCAGCTTCGGCGGATTGTTGTCGTATTGCGGTCCGCCGACTGCGCCAAGCAAGACAGCATCTGAAGCCAGCGCGGCTTTCAAGGTTTCATCCGGCAGCGGCACGCCAATTTTGTCCAGCGCGCATCCGCCCATCAAATGCTCTTCAAAGGCGAATTCGTGGCCGAACTTTTTGCCGATAGTTTCAATACAGGCGACCGCTTCGCGCGTCACATCAACGCCGATTCCATCGCCGGGGAGGACTGTAATTTTGTATGTCATAGTTCTTTTCCCACGAAGTCTCACAAAGCCTCACGAAGAACGACTAGGCTTCGTGCTTCTTCGTGTGCCTTCGTGGGCGAGATTTATGCTGCAGCGGCAGCTTTCTTTTGGATGTGCGGCAACAGGCCGCCGTCTTCGATCAGTTCTCGTGCGAAATCGCTGATCGGCACAAAAGTGGCTTCCTGGCCATTGCTCAAGTTGCGCAGCTTTCCAGCCAACAGGTCGAGTTCAAGCTCATCGCCGCCTTTGACGATTCCCAACGCTTCCGGGCATTCAATCGCCAAAAAGCCGTTGTTGATCGCGTTGCGGAAGAAGATTCGTGAGTAATTGGCGGCAATGATGACTTTGATGCCCGCACCGCGTAGCGCCCAGATGGCGTGTTCGCGCGAAGAGCCGCAGCCGAAGTTTTCGCCGGCAATAACAAAATCGCCGGGTTTAACGCGTTTGACGAAATCCACATCAATGTCTTCCATCGCGTACTTGGCCAGTTCCGCTTCGTCGTGAACGTTCAGGTAGCGCGCCGGAATGATTTCGTCCGTGTTGATATGCGCACGGTCGTACACGTGCGCGAAGCCTTTTAAGTTGGTTGGTAATTCAGCCATTTCAATCCCTTTTCAATTAGGCAGCCGCAGCCGCAGTCTTTTTCAAAAATTCGCGCGGATCGGTGATCGTGCCCGTAATTGCAGTCGCCGCAGCGGTGGCGGGTGAAGCCAGGTACACTTTCGATTTCGGCGATCCCATGCGTCCGACGAAGTTCCGGTTTGTGGTCGAAAGACAAGTTTCTTCCGCACCCAGCACGCCCATATGTCCGCCCAGGCAAGCACCGCAAGTCGCGGTTGAAACCACGCAGCCAGCGTCGGCAAAGATTTCCAGCAAACCTTCCCGCATCGCCATCTTCCAGACTTCGGTTGTTGCCGGAACGACAATCGCGCGCGTTCCGTCAGCAACCTTGTTGCCTTTGAAGATTTGCGCGGCGATGCGCAGGTCTTCGATGCGGCCATTGGTGCAGGAACCGATGTAAACCTGATCCATCTTCGTGCGTTCGATTTCGCCGATGAAGCGACCGTTCGACGGCAGGTCAGGCAGCGCAACGATGGGCTCAAGCTCGCTCAGATTGATCGAAAATCTTTCGGAATAGTTCGCGTCCGCGTCGGAGTTATAAATGGTGTAGGGTTCTTTGGTGCGAGCTTTGACGTAATCTTCGGCAATGCTGTCGGCAGGCATAATGCCGCTCTTGCCGCCGGCTTCGATGGCCATATTGGTGATGGTAAAGCGCGCTTCCATCGTCAGCGACTTCAACCCGCTGCCGCGATATTCCATCGCTTTGTACCGCGCGCCGTCCACGCCGATCTTCGA
>CAYLJQ010000904.1:0-2793 GCA_964383955.1 uncultured Heliomicrobium sp.
GAGATGCGGCGGCAAACTGCGAATTCAGAATTACTGCCGCTCTGACAGACCGTAGACGAACAAGGTATGAATAATTCGACACCTATTGCGCCGCCTTTTTTCCAACGGAAGCCGCCGGAATTGCCAATCACGCGCCGTAGAAACTTTACAGCAGACCATCATCAGTCTTGAAGAGTCTGGCGGCATTCATTCGACCACAAAGAGGGATCATTGAATCCGGACGTGAACACGTTCCATTTTTCTGTTTCGTTTTCCACTTGGTAACACTGCACGACCAGCGACGGGAACAAATCGGGTTGGCAGCAGCAAAAACGCAAGCGCAGCTTGCCAGGTTTCGGGAAACTCGTCTTGAACTGTGGTCAGCGGCAAATTATAGTTTGGTTTCAAACACGTCAAGAAAATCAGACGCAACCAAACAGGCTTGGAACCAGTCTTTGGTGAACGAGGCTGCAATCAATCAAACTCGTCCACAGGATCGTTTATGAAATCAAACATCGTTCGATTTACTCTCTTTGCATTGGTGGTTTTCGCCATCTCCAGTTCCTTTTTCGACAGCGGCAGTTCGGCGCAATCGCCTGCCCGCGCCAAATCCGGCAGCGACTGGGCTGACTGGCGCGGCCCTTCGCGCGACGGCATCTCGCTGGAAAAAGGTCTGCCGGAAAAATGGTCGCCATCGGGCGACAACCTGCTTTGGAAAGCGCCGTATGGCGGTCGCTCAGCGCCGATTGTGATGAATGGCCGCGTCTTCATTTTCAACACTTCGGGTGAAGGCGAAACTTTCCAGGAGCGTGTGCTGGCGCTGGACGCTGAAACCGGCAAAATGGTTTGGGAACATAAATTCAATGTGTATTCCAGCGATGTGCCGCCTCGCAGGGCCGCTTGGTCTTCGCCGGTTGGCGATCCTTTGACCGGGAATGTTTACGCTTTTGGCGTTTGTAACGAACTGGTCGCGCTGTCGTTTGCCGGAAAAGTCTTGTGGCAACGTTCGCTGACTGACGAATTCGGCGCCTGGACGACGCATGGCGGTCGAACCGTTTCGCCAATCGTCGAAGGCAATCTGGTGATCGTCAGCACGGTCACGGACGGTTTTGTCGACATCGCATCGCGTCGGCATCGTTATTACGCTTTTGATAAAACCACTGGCGAAACGGTCTGGGTTAGCACGCCAGGCGGGCGGCCTTACGACACGACGTATTCGACGCCGGTTGTCACCACGGTAGACGGAACCAGAGTTCTGGTTGCGGGCGGCGGCGACGGATCGGTCAGCGCCGTCAAAGTCGCCACGGGAGAACCGGTCTGGAACTATCCGATGTCCAAACGCGGCGTGAATCCAGGCGTCGTGGTCAAAGACGGCATCGCCTATGTCAGCCATCAGGAAGAGAACATTGACGCCAACGAAATGGGTCATTTGGCGGCGATTGATCTGCGCGCCAAAGGTTCGATCAGCAAAACCTCCAATGCGGACAAGATCAAATACGCCATTTACAACTATCAGCTTGGCCCGGCTTCGCCTGTGATTGACGACAATCTGATTTATTTCGTGGACGCCGGGGCAAACCTGTTCGCCTTCAACCGGACCGATGGCAAAAAAATGTGGGAGCAGAATCTGGGCACGATTCAAAAAGCTTCGCCGATTCTGGCCGATGGCAAAATTTATGTTGGAACGGAAAACGGCACGTTCTACATCTTGAAGCCCACGCCGACTGGTTGCCAGATTCTGGACAAGGACGAACTGGAACCGATCACCAAAGAAACGCTGAAAACCGAAGCGGGCGACGAAGCCATTGCCGCCAACGAACAAATCATCGGCGGAGCGGCAGTGTCGCGTGGACGCATTTACTTCGTTTCGACCAAACACGTTTACGCGATCGGCAAAAAGAAAGCCGCTCCATTGCCGCCGGTCGTTGAAAAGGTAGACGCGGCTCCCGCAGATGCGAAAGTCGCTCACGTCCAGGTCGTTCCGGTTGATCTGGTAATGCAAGTCGGCGCAACCAAGAGTTTCAAAGTTCGCTTGTTTGACGATCACGGGCGTTTCATCCGCGAAGAAGCCAATGCGCAATGGTCGCTGGACGGGCTAAAAGGAAATCTGGCGAACAATCAATTCACATCTGCCGCTGATGGCGGACTGCGGGGCGGCCAACTGAAAGCCACTGTCGCAGGCGTCACAGGTATTGCGCGCGTTCGCGTTATTCCCGCGTTGCCGTACACGGAAGATTTCAGTGGCGTGCCCGTGGACCAGGCTCCCAGCTACTGGCTGAATGCTGGCGGCGTGCCGATCAAATACACCGTGCGCGAAGTGGACGGCAACAAGTTTTTGGTCAAGAAACCCGACAACGGCATTTTCAAACGCACGCGGTCGCCTTTTGGCGCGGTTGAAACGGCGGATTACACTGTTCAGGCTGATGTCCGCGCCATCGAAAGACGCCGTCAGATGGGCGATGTCGGTGTAGTTGCGCAGCGGTACGAACTGGTGCTGTTCGGCAATATCCAAAAGGTGGAATTGCGTTCGTGGCAGATCGAACCGAAGCGCAGTTTCAGCAAACCGTTCGCCTGGAAAGCCGACACCTGGTACAGACTGAAGTTGGAAGTGCAAAATCTGCCCGGCGGCAAAACCCGCGCTCGCGGCAAAGTCTGGCCCGCAAGTGAAGCCGAACCCGCCGATTGGCTGATTGAATGGACGGATCCAATCGGCAACCGAATGGGAAGCGCGGGCATTTTCGCCGACAGTGCCAATGAAGCTTTTTTTGACAACATCAAGGTCACGCCGAACAAATAGACGCTTTTACAAAGCAT
>CAYLJQ010000905.1:0-2790 GCA_964383955.1 uncultured Heliomicrobium sp.
TAGGAATCAACTTTCTTGCAAGCGACGAATCAATCCGCCATCGGTTTCCCGAATTTCGCCAAAGAAACTCAGTTTGAAGTATCGCTTTTTAGCGCAATAAGGACACATATAAACAAAGGTCGAAAACCGTTTGCCGGCATAAAACATCCGTCGTTTTCTGAACCCTCCTGTTCGCGGGATTGGCACACCGCAACGTGGATCACGGCACAAAATCCTCAGATTGCTTAGGTCCATGGCTTCCCCTTATTCGTACATCCGTCCGGTTAATGATCCAAGGCTAGCCGCCGCAATGCTCGGCCATTGATGTGTGTAATCGCAGGCTCGTTCGAAGTTCTTTCTCTTTTTGAAGATTTATTGTCGTTTGTTCACTTTTGCGGTGACCATATCTTGCCTGGCTCGGCAGGAAACCTGGCTGACATTGAGCTAACAATTGAATTACGCGGAAAGATTTACTAGGTAAGGCAAAACGAAGAATTATCCAAGGATAAATGGCTGAGCAAAAGGCAGATGTAAGGTCTTATCCTCCTTCAGGCTTAGTGGCAGTTTCGATCAATAGCCTGTATCCGCGCCCTCGTTCATTGCGAATGAAACGTGGATGTTTAATGTCAGGTTCGACCTCGGAGCGCAAACGACTGATTGCTGTATTGACCAGAGCCTCCTGGCTTTCATCGTTTTCGTCAAAGGAGTAGCCAAAAACCTGTTCGACGATTTGGCGTCTCGTGCAGAGTTGGTTGGCATGTTCATACAAAAAACGCAGCAGCTTGAATCCCTGCTCAGTCAAACGCACTCGCGATCCGTCAACCAACGCGCTGAAATTTTCTTCGCTCAGTTGCAACCCAGTAACCGGAGAAGAGGACATACGAATAATTTTGTGCTCCTGCGCTAACAGCTTTGCCATCATCGCAGTCGAAAGCAGCAGGTGAGCCAATCGTATCAACTCGGTTTTGGTAAGCTGAGACGGGTTTGGAAACTGAGCCAATCGGCTGATTGCCTGATAAAACATTCCCAGATGATAAGCCGATAAATCGGGCGTCTCTTCCCGCAAAGCCAGACGGCGAAGCTCCTGAATGGCACGCAACGGTTTGCGAATCATTGGATTGAAATCGCCCGGCCTGAATTTGCCTAAGCTTTCTTCGATCAGGCATGTTTCCAACTCCCATAATTGTGAAAGAAAGTTGGCTTCGGCCCGGTCATATCGGATGGCCGCTTCCAGCGCCGTGTAATTCCAAAACACCGGTGCCAATCCCGCACCAGCAAAATTTGTCAGCCAGACTTGTCCCGCTGAATCAGTCAGCACGTTGTCTCCGAGCAACAGGCCAGGCGCGTTAATCAAAAGCACCGGCTGGCCTGTTGGTGTCGGCCGATAAACCATCTGCGCCGGGTCAGGGTAGGAAAATGAAGAGCCGTTAATGTGCATGGTAAAAGAGTTTTTTTGCCCTTCGATTTTCATCCCCAACACAGCAACCTGGCGCTCCATCAAACGCATTCGCTCGGCCAGACTTGCTCGGTCAAGTTGCGCCGAAGACAGATGAAGCTTGGCGCGATAAAGCTCATCGAGCGTTTGCCTGTCGGCAAGTACGCGGTTTTCCTTTCCCTGTCGCCAATCAGCCAAAGTTTGCTCACAAAGCGAGGTCAAAGCCGCAGTGAAAGCTTTTCCCGAGTCGGTGCGGTACAAATCGTCAAGCGGGTGCACTTGCTCGAAATCGCAACCGGCCAGAGCATAAACATTGGCTGCAAAGCGAGTGGTTTCAGCGGTAAATTGCAATCTGGTCTCGTTGGCCTTGGGTGACTTGGGGGCGTGGTCTTGATAGTTCTGCCCTTCGGCGGCGATTTCTACGTTGCGTCCGCACACCACCAACATCGCGTCAGGCGCTTTGTCTTTGGCAAAGCTGAACACTTTCAGCGCCACCCGGTTCCTGTTCCGCCACAGCAACTCATCCACTTTGATTCGTTCAGAATGCGCGAACAGCTTACGAAAAAGGTCTTCCAGTTCATCAGCACGATCAGGCAATTGTTCATCCGCCAACTCCGGCTCGATCAACCGCGCCAGCGAAAAGTGATCGCGCGCTTTCCATTCAACTTTCAAATCCCAGTTAATGCAGACCTTTTGGGCGAAGGCGTTCTTCACGCGCTGCAACAAATCGGGCAAACCTTCCAGCTTCGACGCAAAGTCAACCGCAGGCGGCAATCCGCTTTCAGTCAACCGCAACGAATCACGCACCATTTCCCAACTAGGAAAGGCCGTCAGAATGATTTTCGGAATGCGCGGATTGCTTTGCTGTGCCAAGGTCAAACCGCTGATGTCTTTTTCATCCTGGTCGTCGCGCATCCTCAGGTCGAAAATCGCCAGATGGATGCGCTCCTGTTCGAGCACACGTTGGCCTTCTTCCGGTGTGGCGACCTGCCGCACTTGATAACCATATATGCCAAGGTATTCCGCGTAGGTTTTCGCCACACTCTCGACATTATCGGCAATCAGTATTTTTGGTTTGGACATAATCATCACCTTCGATCAGGAAGCGGTTCTTGCAGCAATTGCTTGAAGATGGCTTGCAATTCATCAGTTGGAAGAGTCTTGGGCAAGTAATCGATTGCCCCGGCTTCAAACGCGGCACGAGCGCGTTGCCAGGTTGGCGAAGCCGTCATTACAACAACCCGCCGTTGAGGTCTTTCCGCGCACAAGGTCAAAACCAGTTTTTCAAACTGCTCAACATTCGTCGCATCAACGATAATCAACCCATCCGGCTCTTCCTTTTTTTCAACGATCCATTCCTGAGCAAACGCGACGCT
>CAYLJQ010000906.1:0-2784 GCA_964383955.1 uncultured Heliomicrobium sp.
GCGTTTGAAAAGCTGAAAGGCAAGCGGCCAGAAAAATCCCGCTCAGGCAAACTGTCAAAGGCGCGCAGGTTCTTAGTTTTGCTTTCAGGCGAAATCGTTCACTCGCGAATCTTCCGCCTGAATGCGGAAACACGAACGACAGCCATGCAGCATAGGCGATAGAAATGATGCCGACATATAAAAAGCCTTGTCCCAAACCGGTCAACACTGACATCGCATACGCCAGCGTCATCCCTAGCAAGGAAGTTTTGAAAGGTTTTGTGCGAGCGCGTTCAATTGCCGCCAGCACCAGCGGCAACCACATCACGGAATTGGGCAAAAATCCATACGTTGCAACCCGGCTGGCCATCAATCCGCCAAAGCCGAACGTCAGCCCCGCCAGCAGAGATGCCAAACGGCTGCGGCCAATCTGCCGCGCGTATGCGTAAGTAAATATCGGAGCCAACAGAAACGGCGCAAGCACGTAAACCTGCTCTGCCGCGTGCCCTGACAACACCAAATATCCCCAGGTCAGCGGGTAGCCCAGCGCAAGCTGCGCCATCGAAAGCAGCGGATACCCGGAAAGCAACGTCGGCGTCCACAACGGCCACTGGCCTTGCCGAATCATCTCCCACATCACAGAGCGCATCGGATACGAATAAACCAGCGCATCGCCACTGACAAAAAACCGGCCTGCAAAAATTGCAGGCCAGAAGAACAGTGCGAAGAAAACGATGATTGTGATGAGCGCAGAAAGTTCGGCGCGAATTGTTTTCAGCCAGTTCATTGGGGATTCGTTTCTAAAATGCAGGCGAAACGCCTGCGCTCCCAGATGTTAGCTACGAGTCAACTGCCGATATTTGATTCGATGGGGTTGATCGGCGTCTGCGCCAAGCCTGGTTTTGCGATCAGCGTCGTATTCAGAGTAGTTGCCATCGAACCAGACAACGTTGCTGTCGCCTTCAAACGCCAGAATGTGCGTGGCAATGCGATCCAGAAACCAGCGGTCGTGGCTGATGACGACGGCGCACCCGGCAAAGTTTTCCAGCGCTTCTTCCAGCGCGCGCATGGTGTTCACGTCCAGATCGTTGGTCGGTTCGTCCAGCAGCAAAACGTTCGCGCCTGATTTCAGCATCTTGGCAAGGTGAACGCGGTTGCGCTCTCCGCCGGACAGCATGCCGACTTTCTTTTGTTGGTCGCTGCCGGAAAAGTTCAGCCGCGAAACATACGCCCGCGAATTGACCATCTTGGTTCCAAGCTGAATCTGATCCTGTCCGTCAGAGATTTCTTCCCAGATGGTCTTGTCAGGATTGAGCGTGCGCGACTGGTCTACGTAGCCAAGTTGCACAGTTGCACCGGTTTTGAAGGTTCCACCGTCCGGCTGTTCCTGGCCGGTGATCAATTTGAACAGCGTTGTTTTGCCAGCGCCGTTGGGGCCGATGACGCCGACGATGCCGCCCGGAGGCAGCGCGAATTCAAGATTTTCAAACAACAGACGGTCGCCGTAACCTTTGCTGACATTTTCAGCTTCGACCACCACATCACCCAAACGCGGCCCTGGCGGAATGTAAAGTTCAAGCTCAGCGGACTGCTTGTCAGTTTCCTGTTTGAGCAAATCCTCGTACGCCTTGATGCGGGCTTTGCTTTTGGCGTGGCGGGCTTTCGGCGACATTCGCACCCATTCCAGTTCGCGTTCCAGGGTTTTCTGTCGTTGCGATTCGGCGCGTTCTTCTTTGCGCAGACGCTCCTGTTTCTGTTCCAGCCACGAAGTGTAATTCCCTTTCCACGGAATGCCCTGGCCGCGATCCAGTTCCAGAATCCAGCCTGCAACGTTGTCCAAGAAGTAACGGTCGTGGGTAACGGCGATAACTGTTCCTTCGTACTTTTGCAGATGCTGTTCCAGCCAGCCGACGGTTTCGGCGTCCAGATGGTTGGTCGGTTCGTCGAGTAACAAAATATCCGGCTTTTTTAACAGCAAGCGGCACAAAGCGACTCGGCGACGTTCGCCACCTGACAGCACGCTGATGGAAGTTTCTCCCGGCGGGCAGCGCAACGCATCCATTGCCATTTCCAGCCGTGCGTCCAAATCCCAACCGCCCAGAGCTTCCAATTTTTCCTGAACTTCTCCCTGCCGTTCCAGCAGTTTGTTCATGGCGTCGTCATCCATTGGTTCGGCGAATTTGTCATTGATTTGATCGAACTCTTTCAACAGGTCAACGACTTCCTGCGCGCCTTCTTCGACGATGTCGCGGACGGTTTTTGTTTCGTCCAGCTTGGGTTCTTGTTCCAGATAGCCAATGGAATAACCCGGCGAAACGTGAACTTCGCCCTGAAATTCTGTGTCCACCCCGGCCAGAATTCGCAACAGCGAAGATTTGCCCGATCCATTCAAGCCCAGCACGCCGATTTTCGCGCCGTAAAAATAACCAAGGTAAATCTCTTTGAGGACAGCTTTCTTGTCGTAAAACTTGCTGACACCAACCATGGAATAAATAACTTTGTCAGGTTGTTGACTCATTGTTTTTGATTTGATTGATGAATTCGATTTTTTGGCATTGCGCTGTTAAGGCGGGCATCTTGTCGCAGCGGATGCCAAATGGCAAGACACTACCAAGCCCATGCTTCCCTGCACCTGAGAGTTATGCAATTGAGCATAGAGGCAAATTGCCCCTATCCCCTGCGCGAGTAGCGACATTTTGTCCCTTACGGCACAGGCGACAAAATGTGAAGTCAGAGCAGCTCTGCCTGACAATTTGTTTTGGAAAAGACAACGACTTTTTACCTGTGCGGCTGCGCTTCAGATAT
>CAYLJQ010000907.1:0-2783 GCA_964383955.1 uncultured Heliomicrobium sp.
TACTGCCAAAAAGTGGATTGAAGTTGTAGCTTGCCCAGCCTGTGTGTTCCTTTTCCTGTTGGTCACGAATGATGAACCATAGGTAAAGCGTGTCTCTACGTGAAAGCCAAATGATTTTGTTTGGTCCCCTATCGCTGCGATATTCAACCAATTGCCAGCCATTCTCCTTCACCCATTGCGGCAGCCAATGCTCAAATTTGGCTGTGGCATCGTTCAGCAGCTTGCTGCTCCACGTCATAAACACGGTAATCAGCACCACATACACGATCAGTGCCAGCACAACGGCTGTGATGCCAAATTTGCTCATCAGAAATACGAACATCATATTCGCTCGAAGTACCGCTTCCGTTCCCAATCCGTTACCGCCGAATTGAATGAAGCCTGCTCCGTTCGGAAAAAGTGCGTGTAATGTTCGACCACGTCTTCGCCGAACGCGCGTTTGGCAAATTCGCTGGCTTCAAATTTGTCTGTGGCTTCAGCCAAGGTGTAGGGAACTCGCGGCAGAGATTTGGCGGCGTAAATATCGCCGGTAAAGCATTCAGGCGGCTCAATCTTGTTGGCAATGCCGTCAAGGCCTGAAGCCAAGGAAGCCGCAAACGCCAGATACGGATTGGCGTCGGCTCCGGGGATTCGGCATTCAATGCGCAAACTGTTGCCGCTGCCGACAACGCGAAAACCTCCGGTGCGATTGTCATAGCTCCAGGCCAGTCGCGTCGGTGCCCACGAACCGTCCACGTAGCGTTTGTAGGAATTCACCGTCGGCGCATAAAACGGCATTACGTCGTAAACGTGCGCCATCCAGCCGCCCAGAAACCAGCGAAACTCGTCTGTACATTTGACCGGGCCGAATTGTTTGTCTCCGGCAAAGGCATTCTGACCATCGCGCCATAAGCTGAAATGAATATGGCAACTGGAACCAGCACGATCAGCGGCGAACTTGGCCATAAACGTCACGCTCAGTTCCATCGCTTCGGCAATTTCTTTCAGGCATTGTTTGTACACAATGTGGCGGTCTGCCATTTCCAAAGGTTCTGCATAGCGAACGTTCAATTCGTGTTGGCCAAGTCCCCATTCGCCTTTGGAGTTTTCGACAGGCACACCCGAATTTTTCAAATGCCGTCGAGCCGCTGCGGTGAAGGCTTCGGTGCGCGTGCCTTGCAGAATATGGTAATCCTCCAGGTACCAACCCGCCGGCGTCAGCGTTTGGTAAGCTTGCTCGTTGGCTTGGCGGTAACTGTTTTCAAACAGGTAATACTCCAGTTCCGAAGCGGCGAAGCTTTCAAACCCCAAACCACGCGCTTGATCCAGTTGCCGCCGCAAGATCGAACGTGGGGCGACCGTAATCGGTGAATGCGTCTTTTCGTTTTCCACGTCGCACATCACCAGCGCGGTTTTTTCCAACCAGCTTGCCACACGCAGCGTCGCCATATCCGGCACCAGATGAAAATCGCCGTAGCCCAATTCCCAATTCGCGAATTTGTAGCCGGGCACTGGCTCCATTTCCATATCCACGGTCAGCAGGTAATCGCATCCGTGCGTGCCGTGCGCGATAGTGTCTTCGACAAACATTTCGGCGTCGTAGCGTTTGCCGACCAATCGCCCGTAATGATCCGTGAAGCCGACGATGACAGTTTCGATTTGTTCCTGCGCCACCACTTCGCGCAAGCGCTCTACGCTCAGCATTCCTTTGATTTTGTTCTCACTCACTTTTGATCTCCGTCGTGTGGAGTATTGTGGCTCCTCAATGCTGTTGACGAATCCGAAATTAGCCACTTGCCATTGACCATTATTGGGCAGGAAAAGAAGGTCCTTCTACCTGTCGGATAAAGGGTAATGGCCAATGGCTGATGGTTAATTTGCCGGGTTTTGAATTCAGCTTGATCCGTATCGCTACTTGCCCAAAAACACCGGCTGCGTCCAGGCAAACTTGCCATTCGATTCGATGACTTTCGCACGGACGTAGGTTTCGTCGCCTTTGAACGTGTAGCTCGCCGGATTGGTCGTCACTTCTTTCAGCACCTTGCCCCATTGGCCGATGAACTGGACGACGTATTTGCTGGTGGCCGGTTGTTCTGCAATGGTGATGGTAATTTGTTTTTTGTCGGCTTGGTAATCGCGCAGCGTGACGCCGGTCGAAGCATAAAAATCTCCACGTTCCATTGCTTGCAGGATTTCCGTTACGCCCAACTTTTCAGCCCGAACCATCACCCAGCCATGGCCCGGCGAAGACCTTGCTTTGTCCCAGGGCGTTTTGAAGTAATGCGCGTCATCTACGGCAATGCCATACAGCACCATTCCATCAGAAAGAATGTCGTCCCACATTGCTTCCAGTCCCGGCACGCCTCCGCCACCCAGATTGTTGACAGTCGGATGGCCGTTATAAACCTCGAACAGCTTAAGGTTTTTGATTCGCTTCAGGTCTTCGGTGGTGATGGACCAATTAAAATTCGGGTGATTGACGTGCGGGACGCCTTCGACTTTGCGAATGGCGTTGACGTTGTTTTGAATCGTTGCCGCGACGCTTTCGCCGTGTTGTGGTTTCACCAGTTCGCGCGGATTCAGTCCGTTAATGTGAATGTCTTTTTTTTCAAACTTGTCGGTGAGTTCTTCGCCGGGAATCATCAGGAATTTTTCCGTCGCTCCAAAAACGGATTGCAACCCGCTGACTTCGGTCAGGTAGTTGTGATCCGACAGCACCAGAAAGTTGTAGCCGTGTTCGCGGTACCAGCGAACGACTTCGTCCGGCGTTGAATCTCCGTCACTGTTGACGGTGTGGGTGTGGG
>CAYLJQ010000908.1:0-2782 GCA_964383955.1 uncultured Heliomicrobium sp.
TTATACGGCGACGTTAACAGCAACCGGAGGCACCGGATCGTATACGTTCAGTCTGGTTTCGGGAACGCTTCCCGCAGGCTTGAGCTTGAACGGCAATGTCCTTAGCGGGACGCCTACGACCGCAGGTGCTTCCACTTTCAGGATTCGCGCCACGGATGATGGCAACACCTGTTTTGGCGAACGAGTCTTTACCGTGAACATCGGCAGCACGGGCTTGATGTATTACCCGCTGGCAAGGCCTGTGCGCTTGCTGGACACGCGGCCCGGCGCCAGTGCCAACGCCTGCTTTCAGCCAAACGCTCCGATTGCGGGCAACACGTCGCGTTTGCAACCCGCGCGAGGAACTTGCGAAGGCCTGGCCATTCCGGCCAACGCCACGACCATCACCGGCCACGTCACAACCGTGCAATCCGGTGGAGGCTTTCTGACGCTTTATCCAAGCGACGCGCCGCAACCTCAGGTCACCAGCTCCAACTATCTGGCAAATGAAGTTCTGAATAACGCCTTCACAGTGGGGCTGGGTGCTAGTGATGGGGCTTTCAAAATTTTCGTCAGCTCCGATACCGATCTGGTTGTTGATGTGACGGGTTATTACGCGCCTCCGGGGGCGGGCGGGTTGTATTTCCATCCCCTGCCGAAACCCATTCGCCTGCTGGAAACGCGGCAAGGTTTCACCGGTTGTCAGATGACGGGCGCTCCATTGCAAACTGGCACGACCCGGACACAAACAGGCGTGCTAACCTGCGACGGAGTAACGATTCCAACAGGCGCGCAATCTTTGGTTGGGAACGTAACGACGACAAACTCAACCGGCAGCGGCTATTTGACGCTCTACCCTGCGGACGCGGCGCAACCCTTTGCCTCGAGCTCAAACTTCGCCGCAGGCATTAACCGCAACGCGCCTTTTACCGTAGGCTTGTCCGTCAACGGTGAGTTCAACATCTTCACAGCCAGAACAACCGATCTGATTATTGACGTAATGGGCTATTACAGTGCGCAAGCAAACGACGCGAACGGCCAAGGCCTGCTGTTTACCTCCCTCGGCTCGCCGCTGCGTTTGTTGGACACGCAAGCCGGCCAATCGGCCTGTTACACGCCCGGCGCACCGATGACGGGCGGAGCGGTCTACACGCAGGACACGCAAGTTCCCTGCACAAATCTGACTTCGGTAGCGCGCGGTCTGGTCGGAAACGTCTCTGCATTCAATGCCACGGCCAATGGCTTCGTCACCTTCTGGCCCAGCAACGCCGCTCAACCGACAGTTGCGACGTCCAATTACCAGGCTGGCAGAGTCTTCAACCGGCATTTCACCGTCGGCCTGGGGCCGGATGTCGCCTTCAAACGCTTCACCTCAAGTACCACCGACGTCATCATTGACATCTCGGGCTTCTTTGCGCCGTAAGCTTCGAGTTTTTGATCCATAACGCCAAATGGCCCAGCGAGAGATCGTTGGGTCATTTGGCATTTAGATTTCACTTGAACAGAGTTAAAGCGTATGACGGGTTTTGATGATCCTGCTGGAATCAAAGCCCTGCGCAGCGATTTTGCCTAACAAAGTCTGATACAAGTCCTCATCCATTCGCGGGCTTCGGCTCAAAATCCAAACGTATTTTCGGCTGGGCTCTCCAACCACTGCATATTCGTAATGATCGCCCAATTCCAAAATCCAGTAGTCTCCATAAATTGGCCAGAAAAAAGAAACTTTCAACCGGGCATTGGTTTCTGGATCCACGACCTTGGCAGTTCCATGAGCCTTTTTCATCTCGCCAGTGGCTTTACGGCATTGATTGAGCACATCCACTTTGCCATCGGTTCGCAGCGCATAGGTTGCCGTAACGTCAGCATCACAATCCTTTTCAAATCGCGCGGGCAGTCTGGCGATTTCGAACCAGCGGCCCGTGTATTTATTCAACTCGACACTGGCGACTGTTTGCAGCGGGGGCTGAGATTGAGTTTTGCGTTTGGCCGAAACCTGAACCAACAACGCTGCCGCAGCCGTTGTCAGCACGGCACCGGCAATTGCTCCTTTTGGAATTTTCTTTTTCACGATGACAATCTCCTTTTGAGTTGAAAGACAACTGGCCAAACAAACTTTGCTGTTTGGCCAGTTGTCTTTTTAATTTTGGATTGGCACTAGTCTCGTTTGACCATTCCCTGCTGATCCTGGATTACGATTTCGACGCGCCGGTTCTTCTGGCGACCATCGTTCGTATCATTCGAAGCAATTGGCTGCACCTCGCCGAAGCCTTTGCTTGCCATCGCGTCGGACTTCAATCCGCAGCTAGACAGGAAGTCAAAAACAGACTTGGCGCGATTTTCAGACAGCTTTTGGTTGTGATCGTCGCTGCCGGTGCTATCGGTATGACCTTCAATGCTCAGGTCATATTCGCCAACAACCTGCATAATGCCGCAAACCTTGCTCAGAATTTCGCGGGCTTGCGGTTTCAGCGTCGCTCTGTCCACATCGAAAAGAATGTCCGGCAAATTGACAATAATCCCGCGAGCGGTTTCTCGTGTTTCGACCACGGCAGACAACGCCGCCTGCATTCGCGAGCGAGCAGCGTCGCGTTCCTGGCGAGCCTTTTCGGCATCCTGGCTGGCGGCACCAGCCTTAAAGTCAGCAGCAAGCTTGGCTTTCGCCAATTCATCCGCCTTCATCTCAGCCTCGCGGCGACGGGCAGCTTCTTCCTTCGCTTTGGCAAGTGCGTTTTCACGCGCTCTGCGCTCAATTTCCAACGCCAGAGCTTTCTGTTCCGCTTCCAGTTTCGCGCGATCCGCGTCG
>CAYLJQ010000909.1:0-2777 GCA_964383955.1 uncultured Heliomicrobium sp.
AAATTCAAAGACACCTTCCAGGAGACCTTCACAGTGCAAGACCAATCGTTGAAGAAGATCACCCGCGCGCTGATCAGCGTTTCGGACAAAACCGGCTTGGCAGAGTTTGCAAAGAAACTCGCTGCTCACGATGTTGAACTGGTTTCAACCGGCGGAACCGCCAAGCTGTTGCGCGAAGCCGGACTCGCTGTCCGCGACGTTTCCGACCTGACGGGCTTTCCGGAAATGCTGGATGGCCGCGTGAAAACCCTGCACCCGAAAGTTCACGGCGGACTGCTGGGCATTCGCGACAACGCCGACCATCAAGCCAAAATGCAGGAACACGGCATTCAGCCGATTGATCTGGTCGTCGTGAACCTGTACCCGTTCCGCGCGACGATTCAGAAACCGGACGTGACCATGGAAGACGCCATCGAAAACATAGACATTGGCGGCCCGGCAATGATTCGTTCGGCATCGAAGAATCACCATGACGTGGCAGTCGTTGTTGACCCAAAAGATTATGAACTGGTCGCCGCAATGCTGGACGCGCATCAAGGCGCGTTGCCGTACGTGGTTCGTTACCAACTGGCGCTGACGGCGTTTCGCCATACGTCGGCTTATGACAAAGAAATCGCGCGCTTTCTGTGGTCGCGCCAGCCGGCGAACCCGGAAGTTGCGCTTGGTGACACGGCGACCAATCAATCGGACATGCCGGAAGAGATTGAATTGAACCTTCAGAAAGCGGCGGGATTGCGCTACGGGGAAAACCCGCACCAGAAAGCGGCGCTCTACAAATTGGCTGGATCGGAAGAGCACGGCGTCGCTACCGCCGAACAACTGCAAGGCAAGGAGCTTTCGTACAACAACTTGCTGGATACCGACGCGGCCTGGGAATTGGTGATGGAAATTCATCATCTGCATCTGCACGAACACCGTGCCAAAGGCGCTGTCGGCACTGAAAACCTGCCGCATACTTGCGCCATCATTAAACACACCAATCCCTGTGGAGTCGGTGTTTCAAACTCTCCGCTGGATGCGTTTCAGCGCGCCAAATCTACTGACCCGGTTTCCGCCTTTGGCGGCATCATCGCTTTCTCTGGTCAAGTTGACGAAGCAACCGCCAAAGAAATCGCCGAGATGTTTGCCGAAGTCATCATCGCGCCGGATTTCACCGCCGAAGCCAAACAGGTTTTGTCTGCCAAGAAAAACCTGCGCGTTTTGCGGATGGGCGAAAACCCGCGCATCAGCACGCACTTGGAATTGCGCCGCATCAGCGGCGGCGTGTTGGTTCAGGAACGCGATGCCGAGCTGCTGGACGAAGAGAAGTTTGAAATCGTCACCGAGCGCAAACCGACTCCGTCGGAACTGCGCGGGCTGCGCTTCGCCTGGGCAATCTGCAAACACGTTAAATCCAACGCGATTGTGTATTCGGCGGAGCATCAACTGGTCGGCGTAGGCGCGGGCCAAATGTCGCGCGTGGATTCCGTCAAACTCGGAGCGTCGAAAGCGCAACTGCCACTGACCGGAACTGTGTTGGCTTCGGACGCTTTCTTTCCCTTCCGCGACGGCCTGGACGAAGCTGCCAAACACGGCATCACAGCCGTGATTCAACCCGGAGGTTCCGTCCGCGACAAAGAAGTCATCGAAGCCGCCAACGAGCACGGCATTGCGATGGTCTTTACCGGAATGCGCCATTTCAAGCACTGACAAGCCAAAGACAAGCATTCAATAGGTTCCGCCTATTGAATGCTTGTCTGGCAATTCAGGCATCGGTCAACTTGTCTTCAGGGAGCTTTTCTATGTCGAAACATCCAATCGTTTTCTTTTTCGATGTGGATAACACGCTGCTGGATAACGACCGTGTTACTCGTGACTTGCGCAACTACCTGGAACGCGAAGTCGGGCCGGAACGCAATGCACATTACTGGCAAATTTTCGAACACCTGCGCTCCGAACTTGGCTACGCAGATTATCTTGGAGCTTTGCAGCGCTATCGAATTTCCTACCCGCACGACACGCACCTGCTTGCCGTTTCGACCTATCTGGTCAATTACCCTTTTGCCAATCGGCTTTACCCGAACTCGCTGGACGTGCTGGAACACTGCAAGCAATGGGGACCAGTCGTCATCCTTTCGGATGGTGACGTTGTCTTCCAGCCGCGCAAGATTGAACGCTCCGGCCTGTTTGAAGCCGTAGACAAAAACGTCCTGGTTTACATACATAAAGAGTTGGAACTTGCCGACGTTGAACGTCGCTATCCCGCGGATCATTACGTGATGGTGGATGACAAGCTCAGGATTCTGACGGCAATGAAGCAGGCTTGGGGCGAACGGCTAACAACTGTTTTTCCCGTACAAGGCCACTACGCGCTGGATGCGGCGGAAGTGGCGAAGTATCCGGCGGCAGATGTGAAGATTGAGCGGATTGGCGAATTGCTTGAACACGACCTGTCCTCTTTGAGTGGATTTAAGAATAGTCCGCTCTGATGGCATTCCTACAAGGCATTTGAACCAGCAGTTTCGGTAAACTCGTTGCCATTTGGTTCTTCAACACCCACCAAGCGAATTCTGGCTTGTCAGTTCAGGGAAATCCTTTTCGACCCATCCCATCTGGCATTTTAACGATTCTTTGGTTGCCGAATCTTACTGTTTGAGTATGATTACGCCGCCTATTTCTTCAACAGACCGGCATTCGATCCGGCAAATACAACAAGCCCCTTAACCTTATAGTTACTAAAAAACTGAACTTCCCAAGCTGACGCCCGCAGGAGCATCCACATGAGAAAAACTCAAATC
>CAYLJQ010000910.1:0-2773 GCA_964383955.1 uncultured Heliomicrobium sp.
GGTAAGGGTCGCCTTTTGTGAGATGGGCTTTAGGCACACCATGAAAACTCATGAGCAGCTTTACGCCACCACCAAAGGCGAAATTTTTTGCCTGGACACAGCAACAGGCGAAGCCCGCTGGCACAATAAACTGACGGGGATGGGCTTGGGCTTGATTTCCATTGCCACGCCATCGGGCAGCCAGGTTTTATCTGCTCAGGAAAAACGCCAACGTGACGCTGCAGCCGCTGCTGCGGCGGCCAGCGCCAGCTAAATACCATGCCAACCGCCCCACACATTGTCATCATCGGAGCGGGTTTCGGCGGCCTGACCGCCGCGCAAGCTCTGAAAAAAGCGCCGGTTCAGATCACCATTGTTGACCGCACGAACCATCACTTGTTTCAGCCGCTGCTGTACCAGGTTGCAATGGCAGGACTTTCACCCGCCGACATAGCCGCGCCGATTCGGGCAATTTTACGCGGGCAAAAAAATGTTTCGGTCATGTTGGCCGAAGCCACTGGGGTTGATTTTGCCAATCGCCAGGTTGTTTTGGGCGACAGCCAACGCGAAGAGCGGCTGGCGTATGATTACCTGTTGCTGGCGACTGGCGGGCGAACCAGTTATTTCGGCCATGACGAATGGGAGCGGTTTGCGCCGGGTTTGAAAGATTTGGACGATGCTGTGGAAATTCGCCGCCGCGTTTTGATGGCCTTTGAAGCGGCTGAAAAAGAATCCGACCCGAAACGCCGCCGCGAACTTCTGACCTTTGTTGTTGTGGGAGGAGGCCCGACCGGTGTCGAACTGGCGGGATCAATCGCCGAACTGGCACGCTTTGTTTTGGCGCGAGACTTCCGCACGATTCGCCCCGAAGCCGCCGAAATTCTTTTGCTGGAAGGCGGCGATAAAATCCTGGCCAGTTTCACGCCTGACCTGTCCGAAAGCGCACTCAAACAATTAACTGCGCTTGGCGTTGCGGTTCGCACAGGCGCGCAAGTAACAGGAATTGACGAAACTGGCGTGCAGCTTGGCGAAGAAAAAATCAGCGCCGCTACGGTAATTTGGGGAGCTGGAGTTCGCGCGACGGCTTTAACCCAATCGCTTGGCGTTGAAATTGATCGTGCTGGCCGCGTTCTTGTCGAAAAGGATTTAAGCCTGCCGGGCAAAAGCAATGTTTTCGCGATTGGCGATATGACCTTGTTTCTTCAGGATGGCAAACCATTGCCTGGCGTCAGCCCCGTGGCAATGCAGATGGGTGAATCCGTCGCCCGCAACATCCAAAACGACCTGGCCGGCAAACCACGCGAAGAATTCCACTACACCGACAAGGGCACCATGGCCACCATTGGCCGCAAAGCCGCCATTGCCCACGTGGGAAAACTGAAATTGTCCGGCTTTCCCGCCTGGCTGTTCTGGCTGGGGCTGCACATCTGGTTTTTGATTGGTTTCCGCAATCGCTTTGCGGTGATGTTCAATTGGGCGTGGTCGTATTTCACGTATCAACGCGGCGCGCGGTTAATTACGGGCAGAAGACTGAGCCTGCTGCCGCGAAAGAAGCTTGCACAAGTTGAGAATCTGCAATCAGCCAATCACCGCGAAGGCGAATACAAAGTGAACTGAACCGTCCGGGTTCATCACTCTGCCCCCACTTGTTCCAAACGGTTTCGCGGCAAAGACTTTTTTGTTTACTGGACTTTGCCAACCACATAGAATGCCCCTGCATCTGCCCTCGTCTCAACGTCTTCCATCATTTTTCGCGAAAGGTTTTCAAATATGGTTTCCCCCATTTCCTCGATTTCGGCGTCGTCGCCGTACCTCTTATCGAATTGGTTGATCAGCAAAAAATCGGACTTCTTCTGGGTTTTCGGAGGCGCGATCATTTCTTACGGAATCCTGGCGGCGTTTTTCGCCGGATTGCCGATTCTGCCAATGAGCTTCGCCATGCTTCTTGCGTTGGAAGGCCCGCACGTTTTTGCCACGGCAACACGGAGCTATCTTGATTCCGGGGAGCGCAAACGATTTGGCTGGTTTCTATGGTTGGTGGTGCCGCTCACGCTGCTCGGCCCGGCGTTTGTTTGGCTGGGAGCTGGCCAGCTTTTCTTCATTTTCGCGTTTTGCTGGCTCCACATTCATATTGCCAAACAGCATGTAGGCTTCGTCATGCTCTACAAACGCAAAGCTGGCGAATATGAAGACATCAAACTGGACAAGTATTTCCTGCTTGGTTCACTGACGTTGCCAGCAGTGCTTTTCTTTGCTCGTCCCTACCTGGGCAATGCAATCGTCAACGGTATTTCGATCCTGTACCTGTTCATTCCGGTTTTGTATGCCGCCAGGCAAATGCGGAAACAGCAAATCGTTTTGCCGAAAATTTACCTGATGCTTCTGGTGGTTCCTTTGCAGTGGCTTGCCTTTTGGTACGCCAGCTACAGCGGATATGGAATTAAGGCTGCCGGAATTCTGATCGCGCTTGGCCACGCCTTGCAGTATCACAAACTGACCTGGCTTTATCACAAAACCGAAAAGGCCGAGACGGGACAGAAAAAACTCTGGTACTCGCTGGGCGGTTACATCTTCGTGATTTTCACTCTCAATTTTGTCTTCAATGTTTTGCCGCGAGGCGTTGCCGAAAGCGATTACGCCTTTGCCGCAATGTGGGGAATGTCGTTTCAACATTACTTGCTGGACGGAAAATTGTGGAAAACCAAAGACTTTCCGATTTTCCGCAAAGCACTGGGCATTTGATCCGCCTTAGTGGAAAAAAAAATGGATGATGGTTCACTCCAGCGATCTTGTT
>CAYLJQ010000911.1:0-2767 GCA_964383955.1 uncultured Heliomicrobium sp.
ACAGGGAGATACAGAAAAAGGAATTGCCATGCTTCGAGACGTCATTGGTCAGTCTCAGGCGATGGGTGCGAAAGTCGCCTTCACCGAATTTCACGCCATGCTTGCACAGCGGCTTGGAGATGCGGGGAAAGCAGAAGAAGCGTTGGCAACGATTCGTACAGCAATTCAGTTGTCTCAATCTTTGAATGAGAACTATTTCAATGCGGAGATACAACGAGTCAAGGGAGAGTTGTTGCTAAAAACTGGCGCAACTCAGGAAGAAGCAGAAGCCTGTTTTCAGCAAGCCATCACCATTGCGCAGCAGCAAAGCGCCAAATCCTGGGAACTACGTGCCGCCACGAGTCTCGCGCGTTTGTGGCAGCGGCAGGGCAAAATCGCCGAGGCGCGGCAGATGCTTGCGGAGATTTACGGTTGGTTCACCGAAGGCTTCGACACTGCGGATTTGAAAGACGCGAAGGCGTTGCTGGAGGAATGCAGTACAGGGAGCGGTAGCGACCTGGTTACTCTGGATGCGAACGACGCGGAGGCACCAGGTCGCTACCGCTCCCCGTACCGTATCGAGGTGCCACCTTCGCCGTCCATCGCCGTCCTGCCTTTCGTCAACATCAGCAACGATCCTGACAACGAATACTTCTGCGACGGCTTGGCCGAAGAGTTGCTCAATGCGCTTTCGAAGATCGAAGCCTTGCACGTGGCCGCGCGCACTTCTTCGTTTTCCTTCAAAGGCAAAGAAACCGACATCCGCGACATCGGGCAAAAGCTGAACGTCGGCGCAGTGCTGGAAGGCAGCGTGCGCAAATCCGGCAACCGGCTGCGCATCACAGCGCAATTGATCAACATCGCGGACGGCTATCATCTGTGGTCAGAGCGCTACGACCGGCAGATGGAAGACATCTTCGACATTCAGGACGAAATTTCGCTCTCGATTGTAGACGCGCTGAAAGTAAAGCTGCTGGGTACAGAGAAGGCGGCGGTGACGAAACGGTACACCGAGAACACTGAGGCTTATGAGCTTTACTTGAAAGGGCGTTTCCATTACTTCAAATGGACCGAACAAGGGTTCAAAAAGTCCATTGAGATTTTCAATCAGGTGATCAAACAGGAACCAAATCTCGCGCCAGCGCATGCCGGGCTGGCAAACGCTTACGTATTTCTCCTGTTTTACGGGTTTACTTCGCCTGCGGAAAGCCTGCCAATCATTAAAGCCGCATCTGCCAGAGCGGTGGAGATTGATGCAAATTTAGCTGAAAGCCAATTTGCGCTTACTCGAATGAAAGTCTTTTACGAATGGGATTGGAGCGGGGCAGAACGAGGTTTCAGACGCACACTTGCGATCAATCCTAACCACGCGGAGGCGCACGAACAGTATGCGAATTTACTGGCGGTGATGGGCCGCACTGATGAAGCGATTGCAATGGGACGACGCGCTTTGGAACTCGACCCGCTTTCGCTTAACGCCAATCTCAACGTCGGTTTTGTCTTTTGGGCTGCTGGGCGCAACGACCTATTGCGAGAACAAGGTGAAAAGCTGATTGAGTTTTCCCCTAACTTTTTTGGTGGACACTGGCAAATTGGAGTCGAACACTGGGCAACAGGAAAGTACGAACAGGCAATCACGGCCCTACAAACCTCGGTTGCCTGTGGTGCCGCTCCAATGGTTACGGCATATTTAGGCTACTTGTTGGGATTGGTGGGCAGGCGAGATGACGCGCAGAAGATTCTCAATCAATTTCATGAACTGAGCGCGCAACATCATTCGTTGCCCTTTGAATTAGCGATAGTCAGCGTGGGGCTCGGCGAGTTGGATCGCGCGTTCGAGTTGCTAGAAACTGCATACGAGCAACGCGCAGGCATTCTTACTTGGCTAAAATACATTGCCGCGATCATGCCTGGATTTCGAGATGAGCCGCGCTTGGCTGACCTGCTGCGACGCATCGGCTTGCCGGAGTGAGAGTTGCGGGCTATTTTGTTATCGAGGTGCGCAATGAATTTCAATGAAGTATTGAGCCAGAAACGGGAAGACGTGTTGCGAGTTGCGGCGCGCTACGGCGCACATAATGTGCGAATTTTTGGTTCTGTCGCGCGCGGCGAAGCAGATGACGCTAGCGATTTAGATGTACTGGTAGATTTGGAACCCGGACGCAGTCTGTTTGATCTTGGTGGCCTTTTGATGGAATTGCAGGAACTGCTTGGCCTGCAGGTGGATGTGGTTACTGAGCAGGGGTTGCGTCCACGCATCCGGGAGCGTGTGCTTCGGGAGGCAATGCCGCTATGAGAGATGACCGCGAACGCTTGCTCGACATTCGGGAAGCGATAGAACGAATTGAAAAGTATGCTGCGCGAGGCCGCAAAAACTTCGAAAGCGATGAGCTGATTCAGACCTGGATTCTTCATCACCTACAAATTCTTTGTGAAGCGGCTCGTGCCATCTCAGCCGAATTCAAACAACAACACCCGGAAGTTGCCTGGCCGCAGATTGCTGGAATGCGAAACATTCTTGTGCATCAATATTTTGGCATTGACCTGGACATAGTCTGGGCAGTGGTCGAGCGTGAATTGCCTGTGCTCAAGCAACAAACGGTCATCTTGCTTGATGATTGACTTTGTTTGCCGTGCGCGTGCTTGGTCAATCCGCATCGGCTTGCCGGAGTGAGAATTTGACGGCCAGTTTTTTAGATTGCTGGTTTTATTGTCCAGGACAAGTTTTATAGAAAAAATTGCAAACTGACGTGACTTCAGCCAAGGGGTTGAGCGATAACATATCGCT
>CAYLJQ010000912.1:0-2761 GCA_964383955.1 uncultured Heliomicrobium sp.
ATCAGCAAGGCCTGTATGTGAAGGCCTATGAAGCCGCACAAAAACTCGCTTCGTTTAACCAATGGGAAGGAACCGAAGCATTGCTGCTGGCAGGTCGGATCGCAGGAATGCTTGGCGGTCCAAGACAAATGAGGAAGCTCCACCTAAGAGCTTGGCGAGAAGATCGCGCTCATCCTGAAGCCACTTATTACTATGCACGAGCAATTATGGATTGGCGCGGGCCATGGCGAGCTTGGATGTTCATGCGTCGAATTGATGAACTGCCGGATGCGGATGGCATTATTCAATCGGATTGGTATAGCCTGAAGGCTGGCCTGTTTGGATTGCTTAGAGATTTTGACGCCGCTGAAGAACTGATTTCAAAAGCCGAGAAGATTGCGCCCCATAACCCCTGGCTATGGGTAGAAAAAGCAGCATTATTGGAATACGAAGATCGTTATGAAGACGCAATCTCTGCGGCTCGACACTCATTGGAATTGCGCCCCTATTACCGTCCGGCAATTCAATCTTTAGCGCACTTGTTCAGCCTGCTTGATTGTGAAAACGACGCGCGGCGTTTACTGGAAGACGCGGCGCAAAATCTGGAATGCCCTGCATTATTTATTCAATTGGCCCAATTGCAGATTGATACCGGTGACTTTCGCGCGGCCAGGGAAAATTTTCAAAAAGCTATTGCGACATCTCCAATCATTGAAAAGGAGGGCCTCGACTGGCTAAAGGGAAGATTGGCGGACACGACCTATTTATGCGGCGATATAAGCGAAGCAATCGAATTGGCAGGACAGTTTGAAGAAGGTTTTTTCAAGACCATTGCTGAACGTTTACGTCAAACTTCGCCTGACAAAAAGCGCGTGGAGCTGCCGGTCGGATTTATTCGTCAACATCACGTTACCTGCGCTCCTGCGACCCTGACAACTCTCAGCCGCTTTTGGAAAATGCCTGCAGAGCATCTGAACATCGCGGAACTGATTTGTTATGGCGGCACAACCGATCACAGCGAAAGGAAATGGGCAGAGCAAAATGGCTGGGAAGCCAGGGAGTTCTGTGTCAATTGGGTAGATACCGTAAAGCTGATTGATCGAGGCGTGCCATTTACTCTGGCGACAGTTGAACCAGGGAACGCTCATCTGCAGGCAATTATTGGTTATGACGCACTTCGCAGTACAGTGCTGCTCCGTGATCCTTACCTGCGAAGTTTGGGCGAAGGCTTGGTGCCTGAAATGCTGGATCATTACCGCTCTACCGGACCGCGCGGAATGGCAATGGTCCCCAAAGAGAAGGCCGAGTTACTGAATGATCTGGAATTGAAAGACGCGCCGCTTTATGACCAGCTTCATAAAATTCAGCGCGCATTATTTGACCATTACCGCAATATGGCGTTTCAGGCTTGGGAACAAATGAATGCCGAAGCGCCCGGACACAGGTTGACGCTAAACGCGCGTTTGGCCATCGCCTGGTATGACGAAGATCAAATCCAGGTTTTGTCTTGTGTCGAAACATTGCTTGAACAGTTTCCGGAAGATGCAAACCTGAAGATGCAGAAAGTTCTCTGCCTGCGGACGCTGGCGCGACGTAGCGAACGACTGGATTACCTGAAAACGATTTGTAAAGACGAAAAGTCTGACTTCTTCTTCTGGCAGCAACTTGCCCAGGAACTAAGCGAAGATGCGCGCCAAAACAAAGAAACGTTGAGGCTACTGCATCGGTCTTTACGAGTTCGTCCATTGGATGCAGGAAGCTTTTACCAACTGGCGAATATTCGCTGGTCGCAGCGCCAATTTGAGGAGGCGCTCCCGCTTTATCGCTTTGCAGCTTGCCTAAAAGACACCAACGAACAGTTCATGCAGTCGTATTTCATTGCTGCACGCCATCTGCGAAAAACACAGGAAGCGTTGGATTTTCTGACTCAGCGGTTTCAACGGTTTGGACGGCGTTCGGGGTTTCCTGCGCGGACTCTTTCCTGGGCCTACGAACAAACGGACCAATCGTTAATGGTGCTGGAGGTGCTGCGTCAAGCCGTAAATCAAAGGCAAGATGACGGTGAATTATTGCTTTATGCGTCGGAAGTTTTTGCCCGATTCGGCGATTTTGATGAAGCCGCGAGTCTGGTGGAAAAAGCCAAAACCAAAGCTTCGCAAACTCAATGGCTGCGTGGAGCGGCCTTGATTGCTGTGTATTGCGGGGAATTGAATGACGCGCTGAGACTCTGGCGGCAAGTGGCAGATGCCGAGCCTCTGGCTGTGGACGCCAATCGGCATGTCGCCCAACTGCTGGCTGAAACTGAAAGCCGGGAAAAAGCTGTGGAGTTTGTTAGCGCCATCGCTGCCAGATTCCCCCATTCATTGGCTATTCAGCAGATGCTCATTGATTGGTTGCGCGACGAACCAGCCGCTGCTGAGCGGGCGTTGCGCCACGTGGTGGAAATTGAACCCGCCAACGCCTGGGCGCGGCGCGAGTTGGCTTACTGTTTAATTCAGCAGCGAAATTACGAAGAGGCGTTAGACGAAGCCGTTACAGGGAGAGAGCTGGAGCCGGAAAGCCCATATGGACATTGCACGATAGGCGCCGTGCAGGCGGAGATGGGAAATTTTCCCTTGGCACGCCAAGCCTTTCGAGAGGCCATCAAGCTGACGGTGGACATGGATTATGCGATCAGCGAATTGATGAACAATTCTCACACGGCGACCGAGCGCCGGGAGTCGCTGGAGTTCATTCGACAGGAGTTAACTCGCCAGGTGACATACGGTGATGGCTTGCTGGC
>CAYLJQ010000913.1:0-2754 GCA_964383955.1 uncultured Heliomicrobium sp.
CTTCAAGGTTGCGATTGCTTTGAATGCCAGACTACCGACTCCTGACTACTCGCTTTCGACTACTCCACAATGCAAGCAATCAAAACTAAAGATTTAACCATTCGCTTCGGCAAATTCACTGCGGTTGATCGCGTTTCTATTTCTGTCGAACAAGGCGAAATTTATGGATTCCTGGGGCCGAATGGCTCAGGCAAAACGACATTGATCAAAGCCTTATGCGGATTGCTGACTCCGTCAGAAGGCAGTGGTCAGGTGCTCGGTATGGATTGCGTAAAACAAGCGGACGAAATTCGCCAGCACGTCGGTTATATGTCACAAAAGTTCAGCCTGTACGAAGACCTGACTGTTCGGGAAAACATAGAATTTTATGCGGGCGTTTACGGGCTTCGCGGAGACTACCTGCGGCGGCGAAAAGACGACGCGATTGCGATGACGCATCTTGAGCCTTATCTGGATCGCAGGGCGGGAAAACTTTCCGGCGGCTGGAAACAGCGGCTGGCGCTGGCTTGCGCGTTCATACACGAACCGAAGTTGATGTTTCTGGACGAACCGACGGCAGGCATTGACCCTGTGGCAAGACGCGATTTGTGGGATTTGCTGTTTGAGTTGTCGGGGCAAGGCGTGACCTTTTTCGTCACCACGCACTATATGGATGAAGCCGAACGTTGCAGCCGTGTCGGATATATTTACCTGTCAAAGCTGATCGCCAACGGCACGCCGGACGAGTTGAAAGAAATCCCGGAAGTTTCGCCGCCCGGAACCCGACGCATTGAAATCAATACTAGCCATACATCCAGCGCGCTGGCTGCAATCAAACATAAACCTTATGTTCGCGGCTCGACAATTTTCGGCCAGTCAATCCACCTGCTGATGGATGATCAAATCGGCCTGGATAAAGTAAAAGCTGATCTGGCAGCCGATGGTTTTCCTGACGCGGATCTGCTGCCGATCAAACCGTCGCTGGAAGACGTGTTCGTCACCCTGACCAATTCATTGAAGGAATAGCCGAATGGAAGCTCCTGATACCGACAAACAAATTGTTCGCAGCAATCCTTTCAACGGATTGATTCCGGTGCTTCGCAAAGAGGCGATTCACATCAGCCGCGACCGAATGGCGCTGTTTTTCACCGTCATCATGCCGATGATTCAAATGTTTATGATCGGCTTTGCCATCAATACCAACGTGCGGCGAATTCCGACGGCGGTGTATGACGCGGCGCAAACGCAGGAAAGCCGCCGCTTGCTGGATCGCTTCGTCAACTCGGACGATTTCAAAATCGTGGCGTATGTGTTTTCAGAAGAGGAATTGAACCGCGAAGTGATCGCCGGTCGCGCAAAGGTCGGGATCAAAATCCCGCCGGATTATTCGCGGCGCTTGCTGGCCGGGCAAACTGCCAGCTATCTGGTTTTGGTGGACGGATCGGATTCCTCCGTCGCGGGCGAAGCGCTCAACGTTTCCAACGCCATTGCGCTGCGCGAATCTTTGGAGCGCAACCTGAGTGTTACATCGGCCAGACAAACTTTGCCCATCGAATCGCGCCCGAAAATTCTCTTTAATCCGGACTCCAAATCGGCGAATTTTTTGATTCCTGGGATGATCGCAGTGCTGATGCAAATGATGACTGTGCTGATGACGGCCATCACCATTGTTCGCGAACGTGAACGCGGCACCCTGGACCAGTTGTACATGACGCCGGTAAAACCTCTGGGATTGATGATCGGCAAAGTTGTGCCTTACGCCGTGGTCGCTTACGCGGAATTATTGATCCTGCTTTCTTTCATGCGCTGGGCGTTTGGCGTGCCGATTCGCGGCAGCATTCCATTGCTGATGCTACTGGTCGCGCCCTTCATTTTGACGATGCTTGGATTTGGATTGCTGGTTTCGACGCGCGCGCAAACTTATCAGGAAGCGACGCAGATGGCTTTCGGGACGATGATGCCTTCGATTTTCCTGTCGGGGTACATCTTCCCAATAGATACGATGCCGCAAATCTTTCAATGGATCAGCAGCATCATTCCGACAACATATTTGATCCAAATCTTTCGCGGCGTCATTCTTCGCGGCGCAGAGTTTCAGGACTTGTGGAAACAAGGTTTGATTCTAACAGGGATGAGCATTTGGATGATTACGGTCGCTGCCCTGCGTTTCAGGAAGAAGGTTGGATAACTCCCAGCGATTTGAAGATTGAAAAGCTGGTGAATGCTTTTCGCAAATCAAAGGCCGTGATCCAGGCGATGTTGTGGGCTTGCCTGAATCACGGCCTTTGCTTCGTCAGCGGAGCTTCCTCCGCTAAATAGCCAAAAGGTTATTTCTGCTGGATGGATTCGATATATTCCTGCAACGCGTAAATATCTACTTTCGCGGATGACTCGCCTTTCTTTTCCTTGAAGATTTGGCCCCAGACAGGCATTTCCTTGCTGCCGTGAGAAATGACTTCTTTATCGCCGGAAATAATATGCAGAACATGCAAGCCTGGAAATTTTCCATTTACCTTCGGAATCTGGGTCAAGTCCGGCATCGTTCCTTTCAAAGATGGTGCGGCAGGACCACTGCCTTTGCCGTCAACGCCGTGGCAGCTTGCGCAATACTGAAGAAACAGCTTGTGCCCTCTGCTGTTCTTGTCCACTTTCTGACGAGCTGACACATCAAACGACGATGCGACAAACAAAACAAACATCATCCCAACACCGCAAACAATCATACTGAGCACTTTTCGGGTCATGATTTTCTCCTCCGCTGAAACTGCATGATTG
>CAYLJQ010000914.1:0-2748 GCA_964383955.1 uncultured Heliomicrobium sp.
AGCTTCCACGATTCGCTGCCAAAGGCACAATGGTATTGTCAGGTGCGACAAGGCTGAGAACCAGATCACCATCAAAGGTATGGTTCAACCGGACGCGGACATTGATGTCCTGAACTACGCCTGTGTCAGCTACTGAAATTGGAATATCAACCGTGCCTTCGTCAATAACTGCAACAGCGATGTTGCCACTGCTGTAATTAGTGGTCGTTGGTGCGCCCAAAGCGCCCAAGTTAAACGTATACGTCACCGTTCCCAAATTTGACGCGCCATCCTGCAACTGGAGCGATGCGGTAATTGTTCCCCCGCAAGTTCCATTGGCCGTGAAGGTAAAGGAACGACTCACTGTCGCTCCGCCAGCAACCACGACTCCGTAATTCTGCGGGCCGCTGGGGCTGGTAACTCCGCCTGTGGCTTGAAGTGTGCCAACCAGGTTAGCCGTATCAGCCGTTCCGGTGTTGTTCACTCCGAAGCTGACTGTTACGGTTTCGCCCGGATCAATCGCGCCGTTGGCCGGTTGGCAACTTTCTGCGGTGATTGTCGCGCCCATTGCCGCAAGAACTGGAATCGGCGTTAGGCAGCAATTCACCGTTGCAGTGCCGCCGCCAGCCACAGTGACCGTTTGCGTACAGCCTCCACTGTATCCCGGAGGCGGAGTCACCATTACGGTGTAAGTTCCCGGAGCAACCGGGAAGGAGAACGTGCCGTTTACAGCGCTCTGACGGAAGAATCCATCCGCCGTCATAATCACTACGTTAGCGAGAGGTTGGCCCGTTGCGCAGTTTGTGACCGTGCCATTGATGGTGCCTTTGGGTTGCGCGGGAGCCGCCGCATCAACCTTAAAGCTGCCAATGCGGGTGCGCCAATCAGAAACAGCCGTAACAGCATAGTATTCCTGGGTGTACCAGAATGTGGTTTCATCCACCGGGTCTACGGATAATGCGCTGTAATCTCCCCAACGATTTGAAGTTGATGTTTGGACGCCACCGCCGGTGACGATTGTGTTTTCGCCTTGAGCCAGTTGACCGGCTGGGTCACTCGTCAATCGTCCTGCGTACAGAATTGAAGTGTTCAGTGTCGTGCTGGACGCGCTGAAGCCAAGGCCGATGTTACCCAAATAATCCTGGGCCGCGCTGGCCATCCAGATGTTGCGACCGGTTGCGCCGTTTCCTGCGCCCGGTGCGTAAGTGCCTTCGTTGTTCACGGTGACGGTACCAGCCAATGTTCCAGTGCGGCGCAATTCCGTCCAGCGAATACCGGCTTGATAATTCGCCGCATTGGTTGGACTCACACCGCTTACGTTGACCGTGAAGTTCAGCACGAACGACTGAACACCCCCAGCCAACGTGCGGTAGGTCAGGCGGTGCAGCAATCGGTCGGCAATGGAATCCAGATTGACGCCGCCTGCCGGTTGTTCAATGTCGCCGCGTCCACTTGGGTTGCGCGCGTCGAATGCGGCAAGCGCCACATCCGGCCTGACTGTAAACGTAGAATTGGCAGGGGTCGCAAAATCAGCGTGAAACTCGTAAATGCGGATTGCGTCCAGCGGATCGCCGAAATCGTCAGCGCGGAATTCCATAAACAGATTGGGCATTCCGATGGGCGGAGTCGCTACGCCGTCCAGGTCTGTCGGCAACATGCCGCCCGCAGTCGGGTCAATCGGTTCAACGTCAAAATAGATAAAGCTGGCAGTCGGATCGCCTTGCAGCATTTTCTTACGGTCAAATGCAAAAGCACCGCCACCCAGGAACGCTGTGCCCGCCTGGTTGAACTGGTTGTCCGACATGTAATAGCCATCAGGCCAGACGCCGAAATGCGGATAATCGTTGAACTTATTGTTCGGCATCATGAAGTCGTACAGGTAATACGATCCGGTCGGGTCAGGAGTGGTGGAGATGGCAATCAATTGATGGTTGTTCGGATTGGCCACCGTACAGAATTGGCTGATCAGCCAGCGATCGGCCAGCGGATCGTAGAGCACGATGGGATCACCGTCATTGGCATTGGCGCAAGCACCGGGAATGCTGGCCCAAAGGCTGCCCAAAGTAAGAACTCCTGTTTGGGGCGCGCCAGTCTTGTCAAAAACTCTCCACTGTGTGTTGACCGATTGAACATAATGATTCGGTCCGACATCACCAACCGTGTCAGGAGGCAATACGCGTCCGCCAAAGATCGGGATATTGCCGTCGCCATTCAGACCTTCGAAATTCTGAATCGGACCGGGAATGTTCAGAGTGTTTTGTCCCGGCTTGGCCACCGACTGAATCTTGAGGTCAATGTCGCCAGGAGCATTCGGGTTCGACGTTTTCACCGGGAATTCATTCTTTTTGCCGCGGACAATATCTTTTCCACTGGCAAGGTTCTGGCCGGGTTGAATTACCGACGGAAGCTCTCTGACCGGACGGGAAACGCCGAAAGCAACCGCTTTGCTGGAAATCGGAGCGGCGAGCATCGAGGTCGCGCCGATCAATTCGGTTCCGCCCAAAGCGCGATAGGCGTTCAAGGCCTGTTGCACTTCTTTGGAATTTTCGGCATTGCGATTGGCTTTCAATTTTGCCATCGCTGCTTGCAAGGAGCTTTGCGCTTTATCCAGCGCGACGGCGCTCGCATCGGCTTGTCTTTGAATGGAGAAAGCAAAAACCAGGGCACCAATCAAAACTGTTAGGGCCACTAATTTCAGCCACAATCCTTTTCGTCCGTTCAAATGCGAAAGTGTGTGTGTGCGTTTGTGTAAGGTTGACATACAAGTTC
>CAYLJQ010000915.1:0-2748 GCA_964383955.1 uncultured Heliomicrobium sp.
GCTATCACGACGACGCCCGGAGCGATTTTACGTGTCAGCGAATCCGCCAACTGACGGCGTCCTTCTTTGCCCAGGTCTTCGACTTTGCGAACCAGCAGCTTGATGCCGTTGATGTCTGTGATTTGATCTTCAGAGCCTCCGCCGCCCTGCGCCAGTTTCAGTTTCAGCTTTTCAATCTCTTTTTGCTGATCGCGCAGTTGCGCTTGCAGCCGTTCCAGTTCGCTCGGCAATTTGGCGGGCGAAGCATTGATCTTCGCAGCGGCTTCGGCCAGCAGATTTTCGGAATGCTGGAAGCGTTCAAACGCGCCACGGCCCGTTACGGCACGAATGCGGCGCGTACCAGAGGCAATCGCTTCATCGCTGGTAATTTTGAAAGAACCGATGTCGCCGGTAGCGCGAACGTGCGTGCCGCCACAGAGTTCTTTGGAAAAAATCCCCTCGACTCCGTTGACCGTCAGCACACGTACCTTCTCACCATATTTTTCGCCAAACAAAGCCATCGCGCCCGAACGCATCGCGTCTTCAATCGCCAGCACATCGGTTTGGACAGTTTCGTTGCGCAGGATGTGGTAATTGACCAGGTTTTCGATCTCTTCGATTTCGCTACTGGTCAGCGGCTGATAGTGCGAAAAATCGAAGCGCAAATAATCCGGCGCAACAATCGAACCCGCCTGTTTGACGTGCGTGCCCAACACTTCGCGAAGCGCCGCGTGCATCAGATGGGTCGCGGTGTGATTGCGCCGTGTGGAATCGCGCTTTTCGACGTCCACTTGCGCGGTGACGGAATCGCCAACCTTCAGGCTTCCCTTTTCAACTTTGACTTTGTGAACCCGCAAATCCTGCACAGGCGAAACAGTGTCAGAAACCGTCGCCGTAACAGTTTCTGAACTGAGCACGCCAATATCGCCAACCTGTCCGCCGCTTTCGGAATAGAAGGGCGATTGATCCAGCACAACCTCACCTTCGTCGCCAACACTCAAAGCACTAACACTGTCGTCACCCTTGATCAGCGCGATGACTTTTGCGCCTTCGAATTGGGTAGTTTCGTAACCTTTGAATTCTGTTTTAGTGTCTCCGTTACGCTGCAACGCGGCATAAGCAGGCTTAGCTTTCCTACCTTCTACGTTTTGTTTCTCGTGCCCGCTTTGCTGAAGCAGCTTTAGTTGAGCTTCGATTTCGGCACGATATTTTTCTTCTCCAAGCTCTTCAATGGATTTGAATCCACGCTGAGACAGCACCACATAAATCAGGTCAATGGGCGTTCCGTAGGTGTCATATAGCTTGGCCAGTTCAATTAACTCAATATCCCCATTCGGATTGTCCTTACTTCTCTCAATCAATTCATCCAGCTTCTTCAAGCCGACGGTCAAAGTGGCCCCAAACCGTTGCTCTTCCAGGCGCACCATCTTTTCGATGTAACTTCGCTGCGCATCCAGTTCCGGATACGCATCCTTCATGAAATCAATCACGAATTCACAAACCTGGTAAAAGAACTCGCCTTTGAAACCCAGGTTCTCGCGCCCGTTGTAAATCGCACGGCGCATGATCTTGCGCAAGACGTAATTGCGCCCTTCGTTGCTGGGCAGAATGCCGTCCGCAATGGCGAATGCAGTCGAACGCGCGTGATCGGCAACAACGCGCATGGCAAAACCTTCCTGCGTTTCCGCCTTGTACTCTTTGCCCGCAAGCTTCGCCGTGAACTCGATGATTGGTTTGATCAGATCGGTTTCGTAATTTGACTTGACGCCTTGCAACACTGCCGAAACACGCTCAAGCCCAGCGCCGGTATCCACCGAAGGCGCAGGCAGCGGATCGAGTTTGTATTGGCCGGGCGCGACTTCGCTGCGGTTGTACTGCATGAAAACGAGATTCCAAATCTCGATGGTGTCATCGCCTACGCCGTTGACGTATTCGGCTTTGTTGAAGTTTGGGTCTTCAGGGTGTTCGCCCGCGTAGTAATGAATTTCCGAACATGGTCCGCACGGCCCGGTTTCGCCCATCTGCCAGAAATTGTCTTTGCGACCGAATTTCAGAACGCGTTCGCGGGGCGCGCCGACCTTGACCCAAAGTTCGATGGCTTCGTCGTCCGCAGGCACTTCGGCATCGCCTTCAAACACTGAAAACCACAGTCGCGCGGGATCAAGCTTGTATTCATGGACCAGCAATTCCCAGGCAAACTTGATGGCGTCTTCCTTGAAATAGTCGCCGAAGGAAAAGTTGCCAAGCATCTCGAAAAACGTGTGATGGCGCGCCGTTTTGCCGACTTCGTCCAGGTCGTTGTGCTTGCCGCCTGCGCGGATGCACTTCTGCGAGGTAGTCGCGCGTTTGTACTCGCGCGTTTCTGCGCCGATAAAAACGTCTTTGAACTGATTCATTCCGGCGTTGGTAAAGAGCAACGTCGGATCATTGGCGGGCAGCAAAGGAGAAGATTTGACGATCTTGTGGCCTTGCTTGGCAAAGTAATTCAGAAAGATGCTTCGGACTTCGTTTCCAGTCATAAGGTGTTCAGATAGGTGAAAATTGGTCTTCAGTGCGAAAAAACCGACTTTAACGACCGCATTTTGCTTTGTCAAACTTCAGAGCCTAAGCTGGAATCGCTTGTTTCGCGGCGCTCCTTCTTGTGCTAACTGCTTTCATTTGCTTCAATTCCAATAGTTTAAGACGCCATCCGCCAGACGTCTCTCCTATTTCTGAATTCAACACCTGACAAGGAGGTGCGTTATGTCTGAAAAAAACATTTTTGCTGAC
>CAYLJQ010000916.1:0-2746 GCA_964383955.1 uncultured Heliomicrobium sp.
GTGGTGCCACTACTTTATTTGAAAAACATCATTCTGATTTTATTAGTGATGGTTTTGTTTCTACTTTTACATCGCCATCTACTACTTTAGGTAATATTTCTAGTTGGGTTTCACACGATTTACAATCAGATGGTACGAAACCGGCATTGCCCGGCTGCTGTAAATCCTGAAAACCAACCCAGCTCTATTTCAACGATGTGTTGGTTTAATTTGCTCCCCCGTCATCACTCTACATCTGATCATTAAATAAAAGGTTATACGTGTATATTCTTGGCATTAACGCTTATCACGCTGATGCTTCGGCGGCCATCCTCTGCGATGGCAAGCTTGTCGCTGCTGCTGAAGAAGAACGCTTCAATCGAATTAAACATTGCGCCGGATTTCCGTATCAGGCGGTGAAATATTGCCTGGAAACGGCGGGCATCAAACCCGAAGAGCTAACGCACATTGCCGTCGCGCGCGACACGCGGGCGAATCTGGACAAAAAGCTGCTGTACGCTTTGAAGATTCCGCAGATGGCGTTGCGGCGATTGGCTCCGCAAGGGAAGTTTGCGGGCATCAAGGAAGACGTGGCCAAAGCGCTGGATGTTGATCCGGCGACGCTGACCGCCGAAGTCAATCGCGTCGAACATCACAAAGCGCATCTGTCCAGCGCGTTTTACGTTTCGGGTTTTGAAGACGCGGCGCTGCTGTCGGTTGATGGCCTGGGAGATTTCGCCAGCACAATGTGGGGTGTTGGGCGCGGCACAAACATGACGGTTGACGGCTCTATCGCGTTTCCGCATTCGCTTGGGTTTTTCTACACCGCGCTGACGCAGTATCTGGGTTTTTGGCGATACGGCGACGAATTCAAGGTGATGGGTTTGGCTTCGTACGGCCAGCCAGAATTTCAGGAAGAATTCGCCAAAATCGTTTTGCTGGAAGGCCAGAACGGCAAACCCAAATTCAATCTGGGCCTGGATTATTTCGTTCACCACAAAGTCGGTTCGGACATCACCTGGGAAGAAGGCATTCCCGTCATCGGCAAACTGTTTTCCGATCACCTGGAAAAACGCCTGGGCGCAACGCGCGAAGCCGGAGCAGATGTGACGCAGCGTCATTTCAACGTAGCGGCTTCGTTACAGGCGCGGCTGGAAGATTCCGTGATGGCTTTGCTGAACAAGCTCTACGAAATGCACGGCATCAAGCGTGTTTGTCTGGCCGGTGGCGTTGCTTACAACTGCGTGGCCAACGGAAAGATTTTTGACCGAACGCCGTTTGAACAAGTCTATGTGCAAGCTGCGGCGGGCGATGCGGGCTTGGCGATTGGCTCAGCGTTTTATGTTTACCATCAGGTGCTGGGTCAGCCGCGCGATTTCGTGATGAACCACGCGTATCTGGGACCGGAGTTTTCAAACCAGAACATTCGTGCAGCGCTGGACGGGATTGCGAATGGCGAATTGCGGATTGCGGAATTGTCCGATGAAACCATTGCGGCAGAAACCGCAAAACGAATTGCCGACGGCAAGATCGTTGGCTGGTATCAGGGGCGGTTGGAATTCGGGCCGCGCGCGCTGGGCAATCGCAGCATTGTGGTTGATCCGCGCCGTGCGGAAATGAAAGACATTCTGAACAGCCGCGTCAAACATCGAGAATCCTTCCGTCCCTTTGCGCCTTCCATTCTGGAAGATCGCGTTGGCGAATACTTCGAACATTCGCATCCGTCGCCGTTTATGTTGATGGCCTATAGCGTCAAGCCTGAAAAACGCGCGGTCATTCCTGCGCCGACGCACGTGGACGGAACCGGACGCTTGCAAACCGTCAACCGCGATCAGAATCCGCGGTACTGGCAATTGATCACGGAATTCGACCGCCTGACCGGCGTTCCCGTAGTTTTGAACACCTCCTTTAACGACAACGAACCCGTTGTCTGCAAACCCGAAGAAGCGATTGATTGTTTTCAGCGGACAAAGATGGACGTGCTGGCAATCGGAAATTATCTGGTGGAGAAAGTCTAAGTCTTCACGATCAATCTACAAGTGAGATGAAATGGTAACCACAAAAAACACAAAAGACACAAAAAGGCTCTCAAATCAGTTTTGTGATTTTTGTGCTTTCTGTGGTCACCCCTTTTCCAGGGTTTGGTAACTCATCAACGATGCGAATTTTGATACTTCACATGCGTTTTCATCCTGACCTGACCGGCACAGGGCCGTTGGTGACGGATTTGGCGACCGATCTGGTGGCAATGGGCAATCAGGTTTCGGTGGTCACTAGTATGCCGCATTACGGCGGCAAGGAAATCGCATCGGAATATCGCGGAAAACTCATTCATCGCAGCAACTTCAACGGCGTGGATTTGTGGCGAACCTTTGTCTACGTTCCGCCGAATCCTAGCGGCTTTCAGCGCAGCATCAATTATTTGAGCTACACATTTATGTCCGTTGTCGGCGGGCTGATGGCCGAAAAGCCGGACGTGATTTTGTGCATCAATCCGCCGATCACGGTCGGGTTTTCCGGTTGGCTGGTCAGCCTGGCGCGGCGCGTGCCGATGGTGTTCAACGTCCAGGACGTCTGGCCGGATTGCCTGGTGCTGATTGACCAATTGCGCAGCCCGCTGCTGATTCGCACCTTCAAATACCTGGAAAAATTCATCTACCGCGTTTCTTCCCGCGTGACGGTTCTTTCCGATGGAATGAAAGAAAACCTGCTGCGCAAAGGCGTTCCTGAAGAAAAAATCGAAGTCATTCCGAATTTCACCGATACT
>CAYLJQ010000917.1:0-2740 GCA_964383955.1 uncultured Heliomicrobium sp.
GAAGAAGCTGACTTCCGGCACAGAGAGCTATTCCGCGCCGAAATTCAGTCCCGACGGCAAAATGCTATTTTGCCAATTCAGCCCGAACAGCGAGAAAGTTTATAACCTCAATCGCATCGTCAGCTTCGGCTGGCCTTCGATGAAGGACCGCAAAGTCATTACTGCCGGTTTTGATCGCGGGCCTTCCAGCTTTGCGCTGACGCCGGACAGCAAAACGGTTTATCTGCTGGCTGAAGACACAGGGCACGAAAAGCTTTATTCGGTTCCAGCCAGCGGGGGTGAAGTCAAACTGGCGTTCGAAATGTACTCCGGCGTGTACACAAACCTTGCGATTCCCGCGCAGGCTTCTTCGCCAATGCTGTTTGCCAGTTGGGAAAGCGCGACCAGCCCGGCAGAAGTCGTCAAAATTGATCTAGCCGCAAAACGCCACAACAAGCTCAGCGATTTCAATGCCGAAAAAGTCGCTCAACTTGATCTCGCTCCATTGCGGCACCATTGGTTTACCAGCAAACGCGGAAAGAAAATTCATTCGTTGATTGTGTTGCCGCCGAACTTCGACGAAAACAAAAAATATCCGCTGTTCAACTTCCTGCACGGCGGGCCGCACACAATGACGCGCGATCAGTTTTTCCTGCGCTGGAACTATCATCTGCTGGCGGCACCGGGTTACGTCATCCTGATGACTGACTACACAGGTTCGACCGGGTACGGCGAAAAGTTTGCGCAGGAAATCCAGGGTGATCCGCTGAAAGGCCCAGGCGAGGAATTAAACGAAGCCGCCGACGCCGTCATCAAGGACTTCAAGTGGATTGACGCTTCGCGGCAAGCGGCGGGCGGAGCGAGCTACGGCGGTCATTTGGCCAACTGGATGCAGGCGACAACAACTCGGTATAAATGCCTGATCTCGCACGCCGGATTGATGAATCTGGAATCGCAATGGGCGACTAGCGACACCATTTACAGCCGCGAAGTGAACAACGGAGGCCCGGTTTGGGAGCAGGGCGAAACCTGGAAAACTCAAAATCCCATCCGTTACGCCGCAAAGTTCAAAACGCCGATGCTGATTACCGTCGGCGAAAATGACTTCCGCGTGCCGCTGAACAATTCGCTGGAAAGCTGGAGCATTCATCAACGGCTGAAAATCCCCAGCAAGCTGATCGTCTTTCCGGAAGAAAATCACTGGATTTTGCGTGGCGAAAACAGCCGATTCTTTTACTCGGAAGTTCATGCCTGGCTGAAACGCTGGCTGAATGGCGAGTAAACGCCCCCACCCAAGCAGTCAAGATTGGGACACCTGTACAGTACCGCGCGCGTCAGCAAGCGGCTACTTGCCGATGCTAACCGCTTGCTGCCGCGCGCGGTACCCTACCGATCTTTCTTGCTTTGATTTAAAAGTGCGGATGAAATCCCAGCGACGGAAAATGGTAATGAAAGCAACGGCTTAGCTTTTATCGCATAACGTAAAAAATCTGTATCCAACCCTTTGTGAGCCATCGTCTATATCTTCGTGAAGGAGACGGTTCTCACCATCAATCATGGCAAAAAAATTTAAGTTCAAACATTTACTCATTCTTCTTTTTTTCCTTGGGCTGTTCGGATTCACGGGCTTCAAGGTCTACAAAACCATTAAAGCGAAAAACGAAGTTGCCGCGACGCCAGGGGCCGGTGGAGCAGGCGCCGGTCGAGGCGGTGCGGGCGGCGCAGGCAGGGTTCAACAGGTTCAAACCGGCCAGATCACCAGCGGCAAGGTAAGCGAAAGGGTTGCCCTGACCGGAGCCCTGAAAGCCAAAGAGCAGGTTGACGTCACGCCCAGGATTGCCGGACGCATCACCGAAATTAAAGTGGACGTCGGCCAGGCGGTGGGGCGCGGAACATTGGTCGCCGTGCTGGAAGACGACGAAATTCGCCAGCAGATCGAACGCTCTAAAGCTTCCATCGCTGTCGCCGATGCTTCCATTGCCCAGCGCGAAGCCGAACTCAGCAACGCCAAAGTCGAGCTTGATCGCAGAAAACAACTGGTCGAATCAGGAGTGTTGTCGCGGCAGGAACTGGATGCGCTGGAAATGCGCTACCGCGTTGCGCTTTCACAAGTCGAACTCGCCCGCGCGCAACGCCGCCAAAGCGAAGCAGAACAGCGCGAGCTGAACATCCGCCAAAGCCAGACTCGCATTTTTTCTCCCATCACTGGCGTTGTGGCCCAACGGCATCTGGACATCGGAGCCATGGGCGGCGCCAATACTCCCATCGTCACCATCGTCAGCGTCAGCCCGATGGTCATCGAAGCCAACGCCGCTGAACAGGACATTTCCCGAATCAAAAAAGGCGCTCAGGTCAACATCACAATTGACAGCCTGCCAGGAGAAAAATTCACTGGCCGCGTCATGCGAATTTCCCCGCTGCTGGATGCGCAAACGCGCAATGGAAAAGTCGAAATCGAAATTCCCAACAAGGGCGGTTTGCTGAAAGGCGAAATGTTCGCCCGTGTCGAACTGAATCTGGGCAGCGAACGCGATACGCTGTTGTTACCGCGTGACGCGCTGGTGTATCGCGGAGAAAAACCCGGTGTATTCGTCATCGAGGCCGAAAAGGCCAAGTTTCTGGAAGTCGAAACCGGCTTGACTCAGGAAGACAAAGTCGAACTGCTCGGCGGATTGAAGCTTGGCGACAAAGTCATTACACAAGGCGTCAACCTGATCAAAGAAGGCGACCGCGTAGCAGAGCGCGGACCTGGCCAGGCCGG
>CAYLJQ010000918.1:0-2735 GCA_964383955.1 uncultured Heliomicrobium sp.
TCGGAGATTTGGAAAAAGTTCGTGCCGAACTTTTGGCAGAGAATCAGATCTTAAAAGCCAAGCTTGAATTTGCCCCGGATATTCCAAGGCCATCAGAGATTGTGCCTCAAGATAAAAAGGGTGTTTTAGATAGCGATTTATTCTAGTTTTTTATGATCGCTAATTAAAAAAATACTAACAGAATCATATACATATCAGAATCTATCGGGGGGGGGTAAAGCGTTTAAGTAAAGCCTGAAACTCGCCGATAAGTGATATGTATGAAAAACAAGATTGCAGGTTTGTGCCGATTTTTATTTTCTGTGATGGGTGCTTTGGCCGTTTCGGGTTGCTCATGGGAAAGTAGTATTACCAGTAAATCGACGGGGCTTTCAAGTTTGAGTGCGTGTTCGCCAGACCAAATTCTTTCAGGTCAGTGCGCGGCCGAAGCTGGCCAGATAGTAACCTCAACGATGGGATCAAATATAACGTCTTGGAATAATGCGGGATCGGGGACGACAGTAAGTGGTACTATTCCGAATGGTTATTATCAATCAAAGCAATGTAGTTTCGAAGATTTAGATTTAACACCAGCCAATATTGCAAATGGTGTGAATGTTTTTGGGGTTCTAGGTACAGCGAGTGGGCCGTATGCTGCGTGTACGGATGACGCTCTGAATGCAGCTCAATGTTCGACTGCTGCCAGTAGATATGTTTACACAGCGTCCTACGGCGGGCGAAGTGCCACGTGTTCAGCGGGACTCAATGCAGCCGCTTGCTGGACGAATGCGATCAATCAGTACACGACAAGCACTGCGGGAGCTAACGTCACAGGCGCTGATGGATCACTGTCAGCGACTATTCCATCTGGGTATTATTCCGGAGCGCAAACGGCGACGATGAGTGATACGGATTTGATCGCAGCGAATATTAAAACTGGTATTACTCTCTTTGGTGTTAACGGAAGTTTGTCATTTTCAAATCTAATGGCGTCCAGTGCTCCACGAAATCCCGGCGTAAAAGTCATTTCTAATCTGGCTGATCTGACCTCAACATCTTCGCAAATCACGCTGAATCATGAAAATACAACCTATGCTGGTGCTGATTTTCCAACGACTGGTGGTTATAATTACCGAGATGTCCCCGATATGAACCAAGACGATGAAGGATATTACGGGACGAATTGTAAATATGCTCCACGACCCAGTGTAGATTGCGGCACCGCCCAGGCCACAATTGCGTTAAGGATTGCCGACTGTCAAACAGCCAATCCATCTTCAAACAGTTGGAGTGGAGCTACACAATGTAACGGTGGGCAAGGACAGTGGCGTCTCGTCGCAAGATCCGGCGCTAACAAAGAAGTGTGGCAAGATCAACGAACGGGATTGATATGGAGTTCAATCGTGAATACCGCCATCAACTGGTGTCGTGCTACGGGAAATACACAGCTGACCCCATTAACGTTTATTAATTCATTTAATAACACAGCCGGAACCCCCATCACTGGTAATGGAACGATTGGGGCTTTGGGTAGCGGCACGACATCCGCTAATGAAACAGTTACGGTTACGTTCACGAGTGCGACCGCGTTTACAGTATCCGGTGCGAATTGTGGTGGTGGTGCCATTACTGCTGGCGGATTAACAGTCACGGCTGGTTCAACGGTGACATGGTCACGAGCCAATTATTGTAGTTTTACCTTAACTCAAGGCTCAACCAATTTCGCGGTCAACGATAGATTCACACTTCAAAGTAACCAGAACTCTGCGTATAGTTGTGCTCCGAGTGGGCCACTACAGCCGGCATCACCTTTAAGTTATTGTGCAGAGGCGGCGGGGCTGAATGCGGGCGTTGGTGATGATTGGGTTACTCCAGCTTATATGGCAGCTAAGGGTGGGCTTGGTAAGAATTCGACTCCAGGGGTGCGATGGCGATCGCCGAGCATTGATGATTACAAAATTGCTGATGCAAATGGAATTCGTTTTGTAATGCCTGACATGGGTATTGGCGGAGCAAGTAGACCAGCACCAGATGGATCTGTAGCCGGAAGCTACGAGTGGTCGTCCTCGGTTGTGTCCAACTTTCGGTACTACGCGTGGGTTTTCAGCGCAGACAATGGCTACGTGAGCAACTACAATCGCAACCTTACACTCGGCGCGCGGTGTGTGGGTCGTTGAAGCGTGGAAAATATGATTTGATGATCTGATTATTCCTCAAGCGCACAGCTTGAGGTGGCAGCCCGCATGGGCGGCCATTATCTTTAAAGGAAAAATGTGGCTCGTTTTAAACATCTAGAAATTTATCAATCTGCTTATAAGTTCACGCGTGAAGTTTACCAGATCAAAACAAAGTTACCAAAAAATTTGAAATTCGATTTAGGCGAAAAAACATTAAACTCTTGCCTAAAAATTATCAGAGGCCTTGTTATTGCCAACGGTACAAAAGATCGATTGAAAGTGTTACTTCAAATTTCTTTAGAAATTGAAACCCTATGGGTGTTTTTGCGAATGCTTTTTGATTTTAAAGGAATCAGTCGCGGTGAGTTTGAAGTTTTATCAAATCTGCTTTCAAGCGTGGCAAAACAAAATCAAGCATGGGTTAAATGGTCAAAAGAGCAGCTTGTTAAAGAAAAATCGATGACATAGTTGCACGTCGCTTGCCAACTAAAGCAATTTAGTTGATACCTGCTTTCGGGTTTTAGCCAGAGCTTGGGTTTCTAATGGAAATTCAAGGAGTGCAAAAATCTTCCACGGGAG
>CAYLJQ010000919.1:0-2729 GCA_964383955.1 uncultured Heliomicrobium sp.
ACCGACCCATTGAAGTTTTTGCCGATTAAATTCTAAACGCCATAGCGGGCCTTGCCTGGAAACCGCCCGTCACCGTCAACCAGAAGATTTCTCAATGACTCAGCGTATGAAAAGAACAATCTTTTTTTCGATTTGCCTATTGTTGCTGGCTCTCGTCCAGCAAAGCTATCTCACCAACGCCAAAACAACGCAGCAGAAATGCCAGCCGCCGATGCTGACGGCTGGCGCGCGCGAATCCAACATTTTCAGCGACGAACAGGAAGTCGAGCTTGGCGAAGCCATCGCCGAACAAATCCAGCGTGACTTTCGCGTGATTGATGACGAAGAAGTGACGACGTACCTGCGCCAAATTGGCGACCGCATTGTCCGCCATTTACCGCCCAACAAATTGAAGTTCCGGTTCTTCCTGGTCGAATTGTCCGATGCAAATGCCTTTGTGTTGCCGGGCGGTCGCATTTACGTTTCGCGCAAACTGATTGCCTTTACGCAAAGCGAGGATGAACTGGCTGGAGTCATCGCGCACGAAATCGGGCATTTGATGGCGCGGCAACAATCCACGGCCATGACCAAACAACTGAAAGAAGTTCTGGGCGTGACGCAGGTGGGCGACCGCAAAGACATTTTTGAGAAGTACAACCAATTGCGGGAAAACGTTGCGCGCAAACCGGAGGCTTTCAAACAAAGCGATAAACACGACGGCAGAGAGCAAATCGAAGCCGACCGGCTGGGACTGTTTGTTTTGGCCGCGGCAGGGTATGACCCCCAGGCACATTCCAAACTGTTCGACCGCATTTCCGAAACCAAGGGCAAGACGGGCGGCTTCTTTTCCGACCTGTTTGGCGTCACCAAACCGGAAGCAAAACGGCTGCGCGAAATGTTGAGAACCGAAACCGCATTGCCGCCCGGCTGCATAGAAACGCGTCCTGCGGCTCAAACGACCGACTATCAAAAATGGCAATCCGTCGTCGTTGCTTACACAGGGCTTGGCCGCAAAGAAGCGCTGCATTCGGTGGTTTCTAAAACCATGCTTGAACCTCCGTTGCGCGGTGAAATCAGCCATCTGAAATTCAGTCCCGACGGCAAATACGTGTTGGCTCAGGACGATACGGGTATCAATGTAATGAGCATTGAACCATTCAAAGCGCTTTTCCGGATTGACGCGCTTGAAGCGGAAAACGCGCAGTTCACGCCGGATTCTCAAAACGTCGTTTTCCATACTTCCGACCTGCGCGTTGAAAACTGGAGCGTGGCGGATGAAAAGCTGAAAGAAGCGCACGAAGTCGTGACGCGGAAAACCTGTTTCCAGAGCCTGCTTTCACCGGACGGTAAAACGCTGGCTTGTCTGGATGAAGAGTTTTCGTTGGCTCTGTTCGATGTGCAGACAAAGGCACAGGTCTTCCAGAAAAAGAATTTTTACGTGCCTGACTTCTATTTTATGTTGCTGCAAAACCTGCTCAGCATTTTGAGCGCGGAGGAATTGAGCGATCAGCAATTCGATATGATCAACATGGGATTTTCGCCGGACGGCAAATACTTCGCCGCCGGGCAGCGCAGCGTGGGATTCAATGCGCTTGGCGTAACGGTGGATAACGCGGCGATCCTGATTGATGCGCAAACCCGCGCGCCGTTGTCGCTGAAGGGAAACATCAAAAAACTGATTGCCGGAGGCTTCGCGTTCACGGCGGCTGATCGGATGATTGCTTACAACCGCGAAAAGCCAGACAAGTCCGCTCTGCTTTCTTTGCCGGGCGGCGAAATCGTAGAAGAGTTTCCGATGTTTTCCGGCAAGCTTGCGCCCGTGACGAAAGGCAATTTTCTGCTGGTTCGACCTTTCCAGAAATCAGCGGTTGGTGTTGTGGATGTTGCCAAGCGAATGGCGGTCAAGGGCAACAAAACTCAGGCCTTTGATATTTATGACAAAGTGTTTGTCGCTGAACGAATCACCGGCGAGCTTGGGCTTTACACCACGGAAAAGAATGAATTGCTGGCCGTCGTCAATCTGCCGCGCAATCCGATTGGCCGGTTGCGCGCGCTGGCGATTTCGAAAGATTTCAACTGGTTGGCGTTTTCGGAACGGTCGCGCGGAGGAATCTGGGATTTGAAAAAAGGCGAACGCGTGTTTTTCGTTCGTGGATTCCGTGGCGCTCACTTCAACGATGCCGGAGAGTTTTACGGGGACTTCCCGAAGTTTCAGGAAGCCGAACGCCAGATCGCCTTTTTCAATCCCAAAGATAAAAATGCTTCGGGCGGGCCGGAACTGAAAGACGAACGCGCCACTCAATACGGCCAGTTTCTGCTGGTTACCAAACCGGCAAAGAAAGATGGCAGTTACTTTGAAAACCTGATTCTGGAAATGCGCGACACCCAAACCAACAACACGCTTTGGACCAAACAATTCGGCAAGGAAGTTCCGCGGTACTGGGTGAGTTCGCAGGAAGGGACGATGGTGATGTCCTGGCCTGTGGCGTCAAAAACGGCGCAGGCCGAAATCAAAGCCGATCCGGTTTTGAAGGAACAGTTGGCGGCGATGAAGGAAAAAGAAGGCGATTACTTTTTGCAGGTGATTGACGCTCGCACCGGAGTTTTGAAAGGACGGTTGCTGGTCGAAACAGGCAAAGGTTCGTTTCGCATCGGCAGCGTCTTTGCCACCAACGATCTGGTCATCATTGCTGATTCCACAAACCGCGTGTTGATTTACTCGCTGGCCAACGGAGCCCAAAAAGGCCGTT
>CAYLJQ010000920.1:0-2721 GCA_964383955.1 uncultured Heliomicrobium sp.
CTCTGCCTGGAGTGAAGTCTTCTGGATTATCCATCGTGCAGATCGCCGTTGTTTCCGTCAGGCCGTAAACCTGCAAAACTCGAATACCAAGCATCGAGAAAAATAACTGGGTTTCCTTTGCCAATGGAGCAGAGCCGCAAATCAATGCTTGCAGATTTACACCGATCTTCTTTTTGATGTTGTCGAAGATCAACCAATTGGCCAGCTTGAATGCAAAACCAGCGCGTTCTTTTCCTTCGTGTTGGCGCAACCATGCAGCTTTGCCGTTGTGATAAATCTTTTGAACAAACGCTGGTTTCTGCGCAATCTGGCCTTCGACGCCCGTGCGAATGCGTTCCAGCAGCGTTGGCACGTTCAGGCAATAATTTGGCGCAGCCAGCTTCAATTCGTCAGCCAGTTTGTTCAGATCCGTTGAAAGCGACAGCAAGCTGTTTCGCGACAAAGCCGTTAGCAGCAAAATCCACGAGCCGGCAAAACAAAACGGCAAGTAGTGAAAAATCTGATCAGGGATTTTTTCTGTCTGGCCTTTCATCAATTGGTCCAACCGCGCGCCGGTGCAGGGAACCATATGATTCAGATTCGTGACGCTCAGCATTACGCCCTTTGGTTCGCCGGAAGTTCCGGAGGTGTAAATGATGGTGACGATGTCTTGATCATTGAGCGGATTGGGGGCGTCTTGAATGCTGTTGTCGCCTTTCGACGCGAAAAAACTCTCAAACAGAACCAGTGACGGCGAATTTTCCGGCCAGTTTTGAGCGATTCCTTCTCGCAAGGTTTCATCGCCGCAAATAACCATTGAAGCACCGCAGTCTTTCAACATGCCAACCAATTCGTTTGAGGCCTGCCGCGAATAAAGCGGCACAACAATGATGCCTTCGGCCATCAGGGCCAAGTCCATCGCCGCCCAGCGGATTGAGTTTGACGCAAGCAATCCGCAGCGGTCGCCTTTTTTCAAATTGGAATTGCGGATGAAAGTGCGCGCAGAGCGAATTTGTGAAAGCAGCTCGGCGCAAGTTGCGGTGACGAATTGCCCATCTCGAACTTCCTGGATGACGGGGCGATTCGGTGTTTGAGTGAGTTGTTGGAGGATTCTCTCAAGGAAATTCATCAGGCGAATGATACAGGCTGAGACTATGATTGGGCAAAACGAATGCGGCGGATCAAAACGAACTTTTTCGCTTCGAGCCGCCGCATAAACGCCAGTCAATGAACCATCAACTGTAATTTTCCAGCAGGTGCCGCAGATTCGGACTCAGCGGCGGCAGATAGTCTTCCCAATTCTGCAACCCGCGCCGAATTGGGAATTCGGGATAGCGCCGTTGGACGTGCTCTTCGAAGTAAACGCCCATTTTTGCCATCATCTTCAGGTTTTTCGCCACGGTTCTGCCAATGCCGTCGCGTATGGTTTCGTGCTCTCTCTGAAGCTTGCCCATTACGCTGTAGAGCCGTTCTTCCAAATCGGGATCATCAACATTCAGCAGCAAATCCTGATGGCCACGCTCGTGCATCAAGTTGCGAATGCGCTCGTCCATCGTCACACCCGCCGATGCCACAAGGCCAGGCATGCTGGTGACAATTCCGTGATACCTGGACGAAACCATCATGTGGCACGATCGCAAAACGCTAACCATTTGGTACATGTCATAATTTTCTGATGAGAAAATTGGCACACCACCCAAATTGGCTGACATGTCTTCGCAAGCTTTTCTGTCCAGCATTTCCATACAGCCTAAAACAACGAATACGTCATTTTCTTTGCGGAATCGCTCGACAGCCTTGGACATTCCGGTCAGGTAGTGGTTGTAAGCGGCATCAACTTCCGGTCCTGAACGATGGAAGTAGACAGTGCGATAGTGACTGTCCTTATAAGCGCCAAAGAGGGTTTTCGCCACATACTTGCTAACCGAAGCCTTGACCGGCCACCAAAACGGATTGATCGGGCAAACGACCAAGACAGGAGTTTGCTCGTCCCATCCGACTTTTCGGAGTTCTGAATAGCCATACTCGGTCGCGTGTGGTTCGAAGGTCCAGGCCGTGTCTGTTCCAAGTTCAGTGGAAACGCCGAGTTTGCCCAAAACATCCTGGGATTCCGGATTACGAGTAATCACCAAGGAGTCTTTGCAATAGCGTGCGACCATTTTGTTGAGCATTGGGTCCATTTGGCCGGCCTCTGCGCCGTACCCAATACTCAATTTGTTCTGAGCCGAAGCCATTCCAAGGCTGCCAACCATCATCGTGGTCAACGCATTGGCAAACTTGCTTTTGAACATCGAACCTTCGCAGGCGACGACTCCATCGTAATTCGGAATTTCTCGATAAAGCATCTGCGGAAAGATGTCAGGCAATTTAACTTGCTTGACCCCCTTGAAATAGCCACTGGTCAGGTCAAAATTCTGGCTTAGCACGCTCAGTTCGCAATTATCCTCACCCAGGATATGCTTGATTTGTCTGAGCATTTCTTCAACACGCACATCTGCGCCAGTGTTGCGCGTGCCGTTATAACCAGTAAAAAGTAGCTTGAGTTTTTCTCCTGGATGCCAGCGTCGGCCTGAGCCAAGCATCCATTTGAATTTTGAAAGTTCGATTAAACTGCTTACCCATGCTTCCAAGCGTATATCCATGCTCATATTGCTTTGATTCCTCCTGAATTTGTGGGGAAGACCTCGCCGACAAGCAGAGTACTTTGTAGTGAATTGCTATCGGGGGCAATACCTCATACTG
>CAYLJQ010000921.1:0-2720 GCA_964383955.1 uncultured Heliomicrobium sp.
AACGAATGGGTCTTTTGGCGCAAGCTCCAGCGCTCTCTTCCCTTCCGCATTGGCGCGATTGAAATCCTGCAATTCGGCATAAACTCTTCCCGCGACGGTATGCGCCAGCGAAGATTGCGGCGCAAGCTGGATTGAACGTTCGACAGCTTGTTTGGCTTCTTCCAAACGCTTTTGCACTCGAAGCGCGTTGGCCAATCCTGCATAAGCGTCCGGCCAATTGGGTTCTTTCTTGATCGCCAGGTTGTAATTTTCAATAGCCCGGTCGCGGTTTTCACGTTTGCCGGTGCGGAACAAGGCATTGGCGTAATTGTTGTAAATTCCAGAATCACCCGCTCCAGCCTTGAGCGCGCCTTCGTATTCTGCAACAGCTTCTTCGTACTTGTTTAATTCGTAAAGCGAATCGGCGCGGCCACGCCGAGCTTCCACAGAAGCAGGATTTTGAATTACAGCTTTCTGGTATTCAGCGTCGGCATTTGTGTAATCTTTGGCGTCGAAAAGCGCTTCCGCCAATCCAAGCCGCGCGTCCAATGAATCTGCCTTCAGCGCCAACGCTGCGCGAAATGCTTCGGCAGTCGCGCGGGCATCGCCTTTGCCGATCAAAGCTTCAGCTTTCGTCAAGCTTTCCTCAAAAGGCGTAAGCACAGGTTTTGCGGGTGTCGCGGTGGTAGAATTTGAAGGCGGTGTCACTGGCGAATTCTTTGGCGGCGCCACAACCGCAACGACTGTTCCCGAAGTTGCATTGTTGCCCGAAATTGCATTGTTGGAAGCTCCGCTTCCGGCATTTCGCTGGGTTGGTTTGGAATTCGTTCTGCCGCTTGCGCCTCCGGCGCCACTTACATCAGCAAGCATATCCCTGCTTGCCGGGTTCGGGCGTGTGGCCAATCTGCGCGGTGGCCGTTTGGCCTGCACCAGGGGAATCGGTTCGGCGCTGACTCCCAAGTGGCCGATGGATTGCGCTTCGGTTTTGGTAAGGAATAGTGATAGAGAAATGACGATAATGACGGCTCGATAAAGAGCGCGTTTGGCTGATTTCAGATATAGACCGCTTTTCATATCAATCTGGCTCCAAACTGTTGATGCGAAACCTGACTGCACATCAGGCTAAAATTCGGGGGCACAGACACGGCGCATCTTACAACAAGTCTGCTCATGATTAACAACTTTGCCGTTGAAATAACGTTTACGTGCTGGGTAAGGGACAGCCAACGCTTTGCTTTCATGGAGTGCCAGGCGCCTTAAGCAGGCACTTTCATCAGAAAGGTTTGCCCGGTGATCGTTCAAGTGGATTTCTTGACACTTTTGTTGAGCGCAACGTATGATGCGTCGCGTTTTAACCAAATGCGTAAAGTCATTGTTGTTAGCCAGTAAAGTGATAAAGGTCAAACAGGTCTTAGGGCAGGTTTTAGGGCGAATTTCAGTGTTCACACAATTCAGTCCAAAGGAAAGAAACAAGTAGTATGGTAGGTGGATACATCGGAGAAGCTTGTCAGCGGATCCTCAACGGTATTGTTCACCTGCTTGCCCGGTTGGACCCAAACCCGAATGCATTGTCCGTGATTGGACTGGGCATCAATGTTTTGGCCGCTTTTCTATATGGTTACGGACAGTTTTTTTATGCAGGCTTGGTAATGATCTTTGCCAACATCTTTGACATGTTGGATGGGCGTGTGGCGAGGTTAACGGGTCGCGTTTCTAAATTCGGAGCTTTCCTGGATTCCAGTTTGGACAGGCTTTCGGACATGATCGTTTTTCTGGGTATCATCATTTTCTATTCCCGCGACAGCGAATACCACAGCACGCTTTATGCAGCATTGACCGGGGCCGCATTGATTGGTTCGGTCATGGTCAGTTACACCAGCGCCCGCGCGGAATCGTTGATTCCGAAATGTGATGTCGGCTTTTTGCGGCGACCGGAACGCGTGGTGTTGCTGATACTCGGCTCGTTGACGGTTTGGCCAAAATCATCAAGTCCTTTTCTAAACAAGATGCCGGCAACAATCTGGTTGATGGCGATTTTGTCTTATTGGACGTTTGCGCAACGGCTTTTTCACACCTGGCGACAAATTCGTGAAATGGAGAGCCAGGGTTCACCTTCTGTTTCCTGAAGGAAGCAGACTGATTCGGTTTGCCTGACGCGGTTTTCAAGCACACAGTGAAACGACCAAACAGAATGAATGGGCAAAGCTCCAGATGGATTGCTAAGCTCTTCCGCGGATTTAGCATGGAAGTTCCCCATTCTGGTTGTTTCGCTTTTACCATCCCTTTATGAGAAAAAAACTTCAAAAAGATTCGATGATTTGCCCTTGCTGCGGCGAAGTCCGCCAAATTGCAAGTATGGAATGCACGGCTTGTGGGGCTCGTCAGATTGGCGAACCAATGGTGCAACCGGATGTGTTGCTGCCCAAGCTGGGAATTTCGTTTGCTGCCATGGCCTGCGCCGCTCTGGTCGTTCTGACGTTTCTGTTTGTCTGGATTCTGAGCAACGACATAAAAGTCGGCAGAGTGTTGCTGATTTGGGCAATTGGCGACGCCACCAAGTTTACCGCCGAATTGCTGCAAAACGACCCCAAACTTCCCTACTACCGAATTTTCAGTTATGACGCTTACAGAATGGCGGCGATGCTGTCCTATGGATTGATTCCGCTGTCAGCGATTGGCATCTGGCTTAGCCGCCGCGCTGCCAAACGAGCGAATGCCGCTCCAGCGCAGTATGGCGGTTT
>CAYLJQ010000922.1:0-2715 GCA_964383955.1 uncultured Heliomicrobium sp.
GCAGGGCTGAGCGGGACACGCTGAAACATCTCAATGAGACGTTGAATCCTCAGCCCGTCAAAGAAGCGAAAGTAAAAACGGTCGGAAAAAAAGCTGCCAAACCACGCAAAGCTAAGGCGAAAACCAGTTCACGCAAAAAAGCCGCAACAAAGACAGCCAGAAAAGCCGTTAAAAAAGCTTCGCTGAACAAAATTCTGCCTGCTCAAAGCCAGCCAGGCACCAAAATTCCAGATTCGGAAGAATAAGGCCATTGGGAATTTTGCGGCTTCTTGCTCAATGAATCCGAAGCTGTAGAATACACGCGACCGTGACCTGATCTCACCTTTGTAAAAATCGACAAGGAGCAATCAATGTTCAACCGCCGTTTGCCTGGCACCATTGTCACGATGCTGGTTTGTGTGCTGGCCGTTTCGTCCGCCGTCGCCCAAAACAAGAAATCTCCGATTGATAAATTCCGGCAGCTTGAAGAAATTCTGCCGACGCCGAACGACCAGCGGACAGCTTCGGGCGCGCCGGGTCACAAATACTGGCAGCAACGAGCCGATTACGTCATTGATGTCGAACTCGACGATGCGAACCAGCGCATCATCGGTTCTGAAACGGTCACCTATTTCAATAACTCGCCGGACACGCTCAGTTATTTATGGCTGCAACTGGATCAAAACCTGTTCAAGAAAGGTTCCGATGCCGATTTGACCAGCACGGCTCCGTCCCTGGAGCGAATTCCACTGTCGGCGGCTGAAAGCCTGATGGCATTGACGAATGATTTTGGCTACAAGATCACCGCGGTCAAAGATGTAAAAGGCGCGCCGCTCGCACACACCATTGTCAAAACGATGATGCGGATTGATCTGAAAGAACCGCTCAAACCCGGCGGCAATTTTGTTTTTTCCGTGGATTGGAACTTCAAGATAGTTGATGCCAAAAAGAATCGCGCGCGTTCGGGCTTGGAATACTTTGCAGCGGATGGCAATTATCTTTACGGATTGGCGCAATGGTTTCCGCGAATGGCGGCGTACAACGACGTTTCAGGCTGGCAGCACAAACAGTTTCTGGGCGCTGGCGAATTCACACTGGAATTCGGCAATTACAAAGTCCGCATCACCGCGCCGGACGATCACGTCGTTGGAGCAACCGGAGTACTGCAAAATCCCGAAGCCGTTTTGACGGCGGCTCAGCGCCAGCGATTGGAGCAAGCCAAAACAGCGACCAAGCCGGTTTTCATCGTCACTCCTGACGAAGCCACCGCCAACGAAAAGTCCAAACCCAAAGGCAAAAAGACCTGGATCTATCACGCCGACAATGTTCGGGATTTCGCTTTTGCTTCGTCGCGCAAGTTCATCTGGGATGCGCAACTTCACAAAGCTGCGGGCGTCACACCTGCGACGGGGACAATGGCGATGTCGCTGTATCCAAAAGAGGGCAATCCGCTTTGGGCGCAGTATTCGACGACTTCGATCATCCACACCTTGAATATTTACTCGCGATATTCGTTTGATTACCCTTACCCTGTGGCGTACTCGGTCAATGGACCGATCAGCGGCGGCATGGAATACCCGATGATGTGTTTCAATGGGCCGCGTCCTGACCTGGATGGAACGTATTCGGCGCAGACGAAGTACGGACTGATTTCCGTCATCATTCATGAAGTCGGCCACAACTATTTCCCGATGATCGTTAATTCCGACGAACGCCAATGGACGTGGATGGACGAAGGCATGAACACCTTCCTGGAATACCTGGCCGAACAGGAATGGGAATCGAATTATCCTTCCTGGGGTGGCGAACCGCGCCAGATTGTGGATTACATGATGAGCGATCAAGCCGATCCGATTATGACCAATTCGGAATCCATCGTGCGGCTGTTCGACAACGCGTACTTGAAAACCGCGACTGGGTTGAACATCCTGCGCGAAACGATTTTGGGCCGCGAACTATTCGATTTCTCCTTCAAAACATTTTCCGAACGCTGGAGGTTCAAGCGTCCCATGCCCGCAGACTTTTTCCGCACGATGGAAGACGCCAGCGGAGTTGACCTGGATTGGTTCTGGCGCGGATGGTTTTACACCAACGAACATTGCGACATTTCGATTGAAGGCGTGAAGTGGTTCAATATTGATTCACATAATCCGGATGTCGAAAAAACGATTGCCAAACAGCGCCAAAAGGCCGAGCCGGAATCGCTGGCGCAACAGCGCAACAAACCGCTGGCCAAGCTGATTGATAAAGATGCCGGGCTGAAGGATTTTTATAACAGCTACGATCCGCTGTCGGTGACAGAGCGCGACCGGACCGTTTACCAACAGCTTCTTTCAACGCTCAGCGACAAAGAGAAAGAACTTTTCAACAACGGCCTGAACTTTTATGTCGTGGATTTGAAAAATGTCGGCGGGCTGGTGATGCCGGTAATTTTCGCTCTTGAATATGTAGATGGATCGAAAGAAGAGCTTCGCATCCCGGCGGAAATCTGGCGGCGGAACAACCTGCAAGTTTCCAAGCTGATTGTCACGCCGAAAGAAATCAAATCCATTGCGCTTGATCCGCATCTGGAAACGGCGGATACGGATCTGAACAACAACTTCTGGCCGCCGCGCCCGGTCAAATCTCGCTTTCAATTGTTCAAGGAGCAATTGCAGCCAAACCCGATGCGCGATCAAAAAGGAAAATCTCCGTCGGCCAGCGGACAACAGTAAGGAAAGTGCGGAATGCGGATTG
>CAYLJQ010000923.1:0-2713 GCA_964383955.1 uncultured Heliomicrobium sp.
ATGCAGCGGACTCTGGACTAAATTGAGCGATTAGGCAATAGAGGACTTGTAACCTGATTCAATTTGCAGTCGTATTTCCTATTGTGGGCAGTTCTTCCTGCAATGCTTTCCAAAAGTTTCAATCCATAACCCGGAGGTTTCGTCATGACCCGAAACGCGCGCAAGTTCACTTTTTACCTGTTGAGTCTTGTTTTGCTGTTGCCCGGCTTTACCGCTTCGGCGCAATCGCCGTATCAAAAACCGCCCAAAGCAGTGCTGGATGTGCTGGATGCTCCGGCATCGCCCATCGTTTCGGTCAGCCCTACGCGCGACCGAATGCTGCTGATGCAAACCACTCGCTATCCATCCATTGCGGAATTGTCTGAGCCGATGCTGCGGCTGGCCGGATTGCGCATCAATCCGAAAACCAACGCCGCGCATATGGCCGGACGCATCACTGGCTTGACGCTGAAAACGATTCCCGACGGGAAAGAAACCAAGATTGTCACACCGCCGGGTGCGAAGTTGGGCGGCGCTTCGTGGTCGCCGGACGGCAAACAATTTGCCGTTACCACCATTGCTGCTGGCGGCAGCGAGTTATGGGTCGGCGATGTCGCGACCGCAAAGTTGAGGAAAGTGGTAGGCGTCAAACTCAATGCAGCCTACGGCGAATCTTTGCAATGGATGCCGGACAGCAAAACCTTGCTGGTGCAAACGATTCCCGCCGGACGCGGCGCAGCGCCTGTCGCTCCAACTGTGCCGATTGGCCCAACCGTGCAGGAAAACTTCGGCAAAGCGACTCCCGCAATGACCTTTCAGGATTTGCTGAAAACTCCACATGACGAAAAACTGTTTGAGTATTACGCCACATCGCAATTGGCGACGATCAACACCGCAACCGGCAAAGTTTCGCCGATTGGCAAAGCGGCAATCTACGCGGGCGTAGACGTTGCGCCGGATGGAAATCATTTGCTGGTCGTCAGCAATCATCGCCCGTTTTCGTATTCCTTGACCGCCGGATCGTTCCCGCGCGAAGTCGAAGTGTGGGATCGCAGCGGCAGGATGGTTCACAAATTCGCAAGCCTGCCGTTGCAGGATCAAATTCCGATTGAAGGCGTTGCTTCCGGCCCGCGCGGTTACAACTGGCGTCCGACTGAACCCGCGACCTTGGTTTGGGTGGAAGCGCTGGACGGCGGCGACACCAAGAAAAAAGCTTCCGTGCGCGACGTTGTGAAAATGTTGAAGACTCCGTTCACAGGCCAGCCGGTTGAACTGACCAAAACCGAACATCGTTTTGCAGGGCTGACCTGGGGAGAGAAAAACGGAATGGTGATGGTGCGCGATATGGATCGCAACACGCGCCGCAGCCGCACCTTTTTGATGAACGCGGATAACCCAAACCAGGCTGCGAAACTGATCTGGAATCTTTCGATTCAGGATCGGTACAACAATCCTGGCCAGCCGGAAATGAAACGTTTGCCGAACGGCCAGGCCGTGTTGCTGCAAAACGGCGACAACATTTTCCTGACCGGGCAGGGAGCTTCACCAAAAGGCGATCGTCCGTTCCTGGATCGGTTCAACCTGACGACGCTGAAATCCGAACGGCTGTTCCGTTGCGACGACAACAGCTACGAAAGCGTGACGCAGATTCTGAGCGACGACGGATCGAAGTTCATCACGCGGCACGAAACACAAACTTCGCCGCCGAATTACTTCATTCGCTCTGCGGGCAGCAACGACAAAGTCGCTTTGACGAACTTTGCCGATCCGACGCCGCAGCTTCGCAGCATCAAAAAAGAGCTTGTCCGGTACAAACGCAAAGACGGCGTTGATTTGTCTTTCACGCTGTACTTGCCGCCGGATTACAAACAGGGAACTCGGCTGCCAACCGTGCTGTGGGCGTATCCGCGCGAATTCGGCGACGCTGACACCGCAGGTCAAATCAGCGGCTCCACCAATCGCTTCACGACGATCAGCGGCATTTCGCACCTGTTTTTCCTGCTGCAAGGGTATGCAATTCTGGACGACGCTTCGATGCCTGTGGTTGGCGATCCTGAAACGATGAACAACACCTACATCGAACAGGTCGTTGCCAGCGCGCAGGCCGCCATTGATAAAGCCGTCGAAATGGGTGTCACAGACCGTAACCGCGTCGGCGTTGGAGGCCACAGTTACGGCGCGTTTATGACCGGGAATCTGTTGGCGCATTCCGACATTTTCAAAGCCGGAATCGCCCGCAGCGGCGCGTACAACCGCACGCTGACTCCGTTCGGTTTCCAAAGCGAACGCCGAACATACTGGGAAGCGCCGGACATGTACCTGAAAGTTTCGCCGTTTATGAATGCGCACAAGATCAAAGAACCGATCTTGATGATTCACGGCGAAGCCGACAACAACACCGGCACCCACCCGATCCAATCCGACCGCATGTTCCAGGCGCTGAAAGGCAACGGCGGCAACGTTCGTTACGTCACCTTGCCGTTTGAATCGCACGGATATTCGGCGCGCGAATCCACCGAACATACTCTGTGGGAGATGATTACGTGGTTCGATAAATACGTGAAAGGCTCCGGCGAATCCCAAGCCAAGGCTGCTTCCAGGTAGAGCATTGCGCGTACGGTGTCCGTAGCCCGACCCTGAGCGCAATGAGATTAAGGCAAGGAAATTGCTTGTGGTTTGTGGTGGGACAGGTTCGTAACCTTGCCTTTACCCACATTTTTTGGACGTTAAACTC
>CAYLJQ010000924.1:0-2705 GCA_964383955.1 uncultured Heliomicrobium sp.
TGGTGAAAATGGTTGGCAGCAAGCAATGCTGCCAACCACAAGGTTCGGTTATTTCACACGTTTCAACTTCACGACGCGTCCGGCCAGATTCCATTCAGAGACATAAAGATTTCCTTTGCTGTCCCAGGTGATCCCGTGCGCCGCAATAAACTGTCCATCCACCCATTGGTCGGGTGTGATGCGGTTGGTCGCCTGTTTCTTGTCATTGCCGCTGTCACCCAAATGAGTAACCAGTTTGTTGTCTTTATCAATGATCGTCACACGGCCTTTCAGATCGCCAATCGCCACATCCGTGCCACGAATGCTGAGCACCGAAGGCAACCGCATAAAGTCGTTTTCCGTGCCGTCCACAGTTTTGATGTGTTTGCCTTCCAACGAGAACCACTGCAACCGGTGATTTGCACGATCCGTCACCAGCACTGTAGGCGTCCCGCTTCGCTGATCAATGATGATTTTGTGGGGCGTGCTGAACTTGCCATCTTCTTTCGCCTGTGTGGTCTTGCCGCCCCAGGAATTCAGGTATTCGCCCTTTGCGCTGTACCGATGCACGTAGTTCGCGCCATAGCCATCGGTAACGTAAAAATCTCCATTGGGAGCAACCGTGATGCCTGTCGGCTTGAATTGGGTCTTGTCTTTATAAATGCCGGATTTTTCCGGATAGCCTTTCACCCAAACAACTTCGCCTGTGGTTGTGATCTTGGCGAATTCGTTGCGGAACAAGCTGACCAGGTAAATAAACTCCTGTTTTCCTTCCTTGTGGAGCTGCATGTCGTGCGTGCCATTGCCGTCTTTATCCGGCTTCCATTCTTTGCCAATGGAGCGAACGTATTTGCCATTTTGATCGAAAACGACAATTGCGGCGTCACTGTCTGTGCTGAAATAGACCTGATTTTTCGAATCTACGACGACTCCGCCATGCGTGCTTCCAAACTTCATCCCCTCCGGCAGCTTGCCCCAACCGCGAACCCATTCGTATTTGTGATTGCCCGCGCCAAGAATGATGGGCTCTTCGGCGCTTCGGCGCGCTTCAGCGGAAAACAGCAGTTGCGGCGCAAACGCCGAAGCAGCCAACCCTGCTCCCAGGCCAGCAAGAAAATTGCGCCGATTAAATTGGTAACGCTCCGATACAGACATCAGGAACCTCCATTTGTGTTGTGATTTTGAAATCAGAATTGTGGGCAGTTTCTACCTTAGCGATCATCATTTCGCAACCGGGTCGGTTGTAAACCAAGGATCAGCAAGCCGTAAACTCGGAAGGTCGCTTTGACAATCAGCTTTACACCAACAAGTACTTGTCAAACAGCAAGCTGGCAGCTATGATCCCTCGCGTTATGGGCACTCTTCATCAGTTCCGTCCTGAAATTCAAGACCAAGACCCTTCTCAGGTTCCCACTCTGCACGGTCGTGCAATGGACAATCTGCGCTTTATCCGCGAAACGATGGAACGAGCCTCCTCGTTTACAGCCGTTCCCGGTTGGGGAGGTGTGTTGGTTGGCGTAACCGCACTGATTGCCGCTGCGATTGCTTCACGCATTCAGGCCGAACATGAGTGGATGTATGTCTGGGGCTGCGAATTGCCCCTGGCGTTGCTCATTGGCGGGCTGTCCATGAAGCGAAAGGCAACGGCAGCACAAATCAAATTGTGGTCGCCACCCGGACGCCGCTTTACCTTGAGCCTGACTCCGCCGCTTCTTGCCGGAGCATTGCTTTCCATTGCCTTGGCGCGAGTTGAAGCTTTAACAATTCTTCCGGGAATGTGGCTGTTGCTTTATGGGACCGGTGTGGTGACGGGTGGAGCATTTTCAGTGAAGGTCGTGCCTGTAATGGGAATCTGCTTTATGGCTTTGGGGGCGATCGCGCTAATCGCTCCGCCTCAGTGGAACAACTATTTTTTGGCGGCAGGTTTTGGGGGCCTGCACATCGTTTTTGGAATTGTTATCGCAAGGAGACACGGTGGCTAAATCAGTTCGATCAACATCGCAGCAAATCAAGCCGCGCACAGGCGGGCGCGCTTTGCAGGCACTTCAGGCTGCTGAACGAGCGCCAGAACTGGACAATCTGATTCATGAACGCATTCGACTGGGCATCGTCAGTGCATTGGCCGCGAACGAATCGCTCACGTTCAGCGCATTAAAAGAACTGCTGAAAACTACGGATGGCAATGTCAGCGTTCACGCCCGAAAATTGGAAGATGCCGGATACATCAATTGCACAAAATCTTTCGAAGGACGCGTCCCAAAAACAAAATATCAACTAACCCAGGTGGGCCGCCAAGCGCTGGAACAATACCTTGATCATATGGAAGCTTTGATCCACGCCGCCCGAGAACGCTAATCCTGCTCGCATTATCCGTTTTTTGGCTTTACTCTAGTCGGCGTCTTTATTTCATCAAGAGGAGATTTATGGTTCAACTGGCTATGGTTGAAGAAAAAACAAGCGCGGCATTGCATGCGCACCACGATCTTATCCACATAAAAACTTCCGAGTGCCTGCAGTTCATTGATCTGACATCGCGCATTGCGAACATCGTTAGCCGCTCTGGCGTTCGATATGGAATCGTCAACGTCCAGACCAAACACACGACCACCGCATTGATTATCAACGAAAACGAACCGTTGCTGATCGAAGACCTGAAACGGCTGCTGGACAAACATGTCCCGCGCGATCACGAATACGAACACAATGACTTCAGCCGCCGCGTAGAC
>CAYLJQ010000925.1:0-2674 GCA_964383955.1 uncultured Heliomicrobium sp.
AAACCTACCGAGAAATCATCAATTACTTTGGCGATAAAGACCCAACTTCACGCCGAATGATGGAAGGCATTTTGGCTGTTGAGGAAGAGCACGCAGATGAGCTTGCTGATTTGCTTTTTGCTTTGGAGCCAAACGAAGAAGAACCACGAAAACTTTACTTTAAAGACGAGATTCCAGGCTCGTCGGCAGGGAATGCTGTAGCGAAAGCTGCTGCCGGGCAAAAGAAAGCTGGAAATTGAATCGGAGTTAAGGCTTGCGACTCGTTTTCGCAAGAAAGGAGAACAATGAAGAAAAGAATTTTATTTCAAGTTTTGATGGTATTTGTTCTGACCCTGATTGGGGTAAATGCGACTGCTTTCGCCCAACAGAGGGGCAATTTTGGCAACCGTTTGACGGGAACTTACACGTTGGACACTGCGCGCAGCACCAATGTTCAGCGAGCCGCCGCTCAAGCAACTCGCGGTTTGGACCCGCAAGATGCCGAACGCATAAGAGCCGCAATGCTCCGGCGCTTGGAAGCTCCGCAACGGATGGCTCTGGAACAAAGCGGTCGGCGTGTGACGATCGTTTCAACAAGTGCTCCGCAAGTTACGATTGAAGCTGATGGCCGAGGACAGACAGAAACACGACCAAATGGCCGCACCGTTACAACGACCGCTTCTATGAGCGGCAACATGCTAACGGTGAATTCCGATGGAGATCGTGGCAACGATTTCAGCGTGACTTTTGATCCAGGTCGTAATGGACGCGAGTTGCGTGTGACAAAGCGCATCTTTACGGAACGCCTTACGCAGCCGGTGGAAGTCATTAGTTATTACAACCGAACTTCAGACGTTGCCCAGTGGAACATCTATGACGGTGGACGTGCTTATGGAGACCGTAATAACAGTGGAAACCGCAACGTGGGGAACCGTAATAACAACAGAGGAAACTCACGCTTTGCAATTCCAAACGGCACGGTTCTGACAGCAGTCTTGAATCAGGATCTGACCACCAAGCAAACTCAGGAAGGCGACCGATTTACGATGACTGTTCGGTCACCACGCCAATACAACGGCGCGATTATCGAAGGAATTGTCACCAAAGCAGATCGTTCAGGTCGCGTCACAGGACGTTCGGAAGTGGCCTTGGATTTCCAGCAGCTTCGGATGAATGGCCGCACGTATGAATTTGGTGGCTTTATCGAAAGCGTGCGAACGTCAGATGGCGAAGAAGTGAAGGTTGATAATGAAGGTGCTGTCCGGGAAGACGATAGTCAGACCACCCGCACTGTTACTCGTTCGGGTATCGGCGCGGCGCTTGGAGCGATCATCGGTGGCATTACTGGTGGTGGCAAAGGCGCGGCGATTGGCGCCGCAGTTGGAGCTGGCGCGGGTGCAGGAACGGTTCTAGTACAAGGTCGTGACGATCTGAATCTCAGAAGTGGTAGCGAATTTACAATTCGTACCAGCGCTCCCAACGAAAGTTATTCCTCCAGATAGTCTGTCGAATGAAAAATCGGCAGTAAAGGAAATCGGGCCAACGAAGAAATTCGTGGCCCGATTTTCTTTTTCAAACTCGACTGTGTGAATGCTTGGAATACATCAGCTTTTATATCAACTTTGCAGTTCAGGCATACAGAGAATGTCTGAAATCACTGCTTTTCCTGCCAAAAAACTGAATTTAAGGATGGCACTGTCATTGCTTTATAAGCGTTTGAGTTTGTTGATTACCGTTTATGTAAAGTTGTAAGTCGCAGATTATGAAACCAAGGAGATCCAATCATGAATTTGAAAAAGCAGTTATTCGCATTCACTGCCGCGTTGGCAATGTTTGTGCTGGCGGTTTCAACGGCGGTAGCGCAGGAAAGAGTAAGAGTTGTTGAAGGCGGCGTTACCGAAGGAAATTCGGCGATGGCGATCAGTTACCCAGAAGGGCCAACGCTGGGAGTGAAATTCAAGGGAACGCATCGTCTGCCGCAAGCCAATGGCGAAGCCAAAGTTGAACGCAAACGCGGACGCACCGACATTGAAATCCGGCTGGATGAAATGAAGCCGGCAGCTTTTTTCGGTGGCGATTACGCCACTTATGTTTTGTGGATCGTGTCGCCTGAAGGCCAGGTGGACAACATTGGCGAATTTGTTCTGCAAGGGAACAACGGCAAATTGAATGTCACCACGCCGTTGCAAACCTTCGCGATGTTCATCACTGCTGAGCCGCATTATTTGGTCAGTGTTCCCAGTCGTTTTGTCGTCGTTGAAAACACGCGTCCAAAGAACAACATCACGGGAGAAATGCTCAGCATTTCAACCATCAAATATAAAGGCTTTGATGGTCTTTACAATCACAGCCAGGAAACGCTGGTAGGGGATCCGGGAGCGAAAGGCGAGACTCGGTCGGATGTTCGCCAAGCGCTGATTTCCGTCCGGCTTGCAGAGCGTGCGGGAGCCAAAGAGTTTGCTGCCGCTGAATTGGCTAAAGCCCGCGAAAGCCTGAACAAAACCATGGAAGCCAGCGAGGCCAATATTGACCCGAAACAATTGATGATCATGGGGCATGAAACTGTGCGACTGGCTGTGGAAGCGCAGAAACAAGCAGAAGAGCGATCCTACCAAACGGCTCTCAGCAACGGGCGAACCGCAAGAGCCAAAGGAATTGAAAACCTGAAGACTTCCATTGGCCAGGCGCAAAGCGA
>CAYLJQ010000926.1:0-2673 GCA_964383955.1 uncultured Heliomicrobium sp.
AAAGGTTCAGACCGTTACATGCCCGCCAGGGTGGGCACGGCGCTACACGACGGGGATCAGCTTCGAGTTGGCAGCGATGCCAAAGCCAAAGTCGTTTGTGCCGGTTTGTCTGTTCAGGAGATTTCTGCAAACCGGGACATTATTCCGTGCCAAACTTCTAAGCCGGCACGGCCCGTGCTTATTTATCTTGGAGAAAAAGTGGCTGGAACACGGGAAGTAAAGGACGCAAACATTCCTATTATTATTTCTCCACGCCAGGGGAGGCTTCTAAATCCTTACCCTCTGTTGCGCTGGATGAAAGTCGAAGGCGCAAACCGCTATTTGATCAGTATTCATGGAGAAGGCTTGAAGTGGGAAGAAGAGATCGCTGGAAAAACGGATCGTGTCTACCCGCAAAAGGCTCCAAAACTGAAAGCGGGAAAGACTTACTTGCTAACCGTTACTGCGAATGGCCGAAGTTCCAACGATGGTTCGGCCAAAGGATTGGGCTTCGAGATACTGACTTCAGATGGGGTAAAGAAAGTTCGGGAGGAAGAAAAAAAAATTCGTAATTTGAAGCTGGACCCAGACACGACGAAGTTTTTGATCGCCCATCTTTATTCTAACTACGATCTATTTGCTGAAGCCATTCAGCAAATAGAACAAATTTCTGAAGCCAGCAGAAATGCGGCTTCGGTGCGTTTGTTGGGGGATCTGTACTGGGTTATTGGTTTGGCTCGCCAGGCAGAAAAACAATACTTGGCAATTCCGGCAAATTCTCTGGATGAGGATGGGCAAGTATCAGTTCAACAAGCGCTTGCACGTATTTACTACAGAGCCATCGGAAATCGTGAGAAAACAATTCATTACCTGGAACTGGCTCTTGTGGGAGCCGGGCAGCTTGGCGATGAACAAAAGAAGAAGCAGATTGAACTGGAATTAGCAGAGGTAACGGGGAAGAAACTCCGCTAATGAAACCATTTCATTCTGGTTCCCTTTCGATCAGGGTAAAAATCTACAGGAGAGGGCTTAGTACGAATGATGACCTTACGAAGAATAAAGCACAGTCTCTTTCTCAGTCTATTGCTTATCAACTCGGCAATTCAGGCTCTGGGGCAAATGCCACAATGTTCGCCAAATTGTTATGTTCCGCCAGTACCCGCTGTTTCCAGGCCAGCATTGCCGGTGGTTCCTTCATCTCCATATCCTGGAAGTATTTATAACCCAATAGCGACACATCGCGTTGGTATCAATCCGCCCTCGTTGCCTATGCCGAATTCGACAGGCATTTACACTTCGCGGAGTTCGCAGTCAACGTCCGGTAACGGGTTTCAGCTTCCAAACCCTTACAATTCGCAATTACAAACTTCACGGACAGGCGTATTCAATCCCTATGAGCGCCTGCAACCGGCGATGCCTGTTACGGCTTTTTCCGCGACGATTCAGCCAACTCCGTTTTCGAGGGAGTGGCTTGTGCAAACATTCGGCAACTATGGTGGACCCGCGATGTGGGCACGGACGCCTGCGGGTGTGATGCGCCAGGAAATCTCTGGGCAGTCTTCAATAGTTACCACGCCACAAGAATTGGGCATGTCGCTGGCTTTGGGTGCAGCTATCTCCGAAGTGAATATGTTTCAAACGAATATGGGCACGCAAAGCTGGGGCAGTCTGTTGAATACCAGCAATCAAACCAAGTCTGACCCGATGCTCTATGCTAGTGCCAATTTTTCCACATCTTCCTTTCAGCCAAAAACGACAGAAAGTAACAGCCGGGGTCTTTCCTTTTACGAATCTCAAATGCACGTTTTGGCGAACCAGTTAAAATCTTTCGATCAGGGGCGAAGTTTGATTACGACTGGATTAGAACAAGCTGTAGCTGGTCAGGCGCACAAGGCAGTGGAGTTTTATTTACGGGCGTTGCCTATCAGTCGAATGGCTAATGATAAGGTTGGACAGGCCGTTACTCACTCTCTTATTGCACAGGCATCTCTTTCGATGGGCAAAGAGGAACAGGCGCTTTCCCATTTCAAACAAGCTTATGAACTGAGTCTGAATGTAAAAGATCTGAAACAGCAGATGTTTGCGTTGCGCGGGTTGGGAGCAGCTTACCTGCCTATGGGCGAAACTGCATTGGCAATCGAAGCTTTTAGCAAAGCCCGCGTGGTAGCTAATACCTTGAATGATCAAAATGCCCAAGCAGAGATTATCAGTAGCCAGGGATGGGGTTATCAGCTAGCAGGTGATCCGCAAAGAGCGCTCGCTTATTATTACCAGGCGCTTGATTTACTTATCAAAATCGGCAATCGCGCGGCTGAGGTCAAAACGCGAGTTGGTATTGGGTTGCTTCAACACTCGCTGGGTAAACCACAGAGCGCACTGGAGCAATATCGGAAAGCTTTCAATATTGCCAAAGATTGCAAAACCGAAGTGTCCGACAGCGAATTCGCGGGTATTCTGGTCAGTGCAGGTGAGGCTCATCAGTCATTGGGCTTCCACAACCAAGCGCTTTATTCTTATTATCAGGCTCTACCGTTTATGAAAGATGCGGGGAACAGGGCAGGCATTGCAGGGACGCTTCTCAGCATAGCGCGCATCAAGGCATCGCAAGGGGCAAGACAAGAGGCATACGATTATTACCTGCACCTGCTATGGTTAATAGGGGAAAGTGAACGTAATCCAGCGCTGGAAGCAGGT
>CAYLJQ010000927.1:0-2670 GCA_964383955.1 uncultured Heliomicrobium sp.
GTCAGAACGGCGTGGAGCTTAACGCAGCCTGCTTATTTTTTCAAACAAATATTTTGAACGCCGTCATTTACACGTATCCCTCACACGTACCTTCAAAGGAAACCTCAAAGTGAGGCGGCTTTTCATGCTGGAAGCGAGGGCCGGATCATTTCCCTAAAATCACTGCTTGCCCGGAAACCAAATTTCCCGGTGACACGATCACTGGCACATCAGCTTCCAACCCTTCAACCACAACCCAGTCATTGGCCTGCCGTCCAACAATTACGGTTTTCTCTACCGCTTTGCCATCTTTTACGGTGAAAACTTTTTGAATGCCGGCAAACGTCACAATTGCCGTGGCAGGCACCATCACGGCATCGGAAGTGGCTGTCGTTTGAATTTCTGCCTTGGCAAAAGAGCCGGGGCGCAATTTGCCCTGCTGATTCTCAACCTCCGCTTCAATAATCAGCGTTCGGCTTTGCTCCTGGAATGCCGGACTGAGACGGGCAACTCGACCAGAGGTTTCCTGTCCATCTTCCCCTTCGACTACAACCTTCACGGATTGGCCAGGATGAATTCCCTGCGCGTCGCGCTCAGGAATTTCAACGCGCAAACGCAGAGGATGCATTCGGACAATTGTCACAACGGGAGTTCCCGCAGCCAGAAATTCTCCCAGCGATGCGCGTTTTTCGCGAATCGCACCGTCAAACGGAGCCAGTAGCGCTGTTTCAACCAGTTGCTGCCGGGCGATGGCCAGTTCCGAACGACGCTGCAATAAAACTCCCTGGCGATTGCGAACCTCTTCAACTGCATCCTGATAGCGGCTATCAGCAACCTTGAATGCCGATTCCACTCTATCAAGCTCCGCTTTTGACTGAATTCCCTGCTGAACCAACTGCCTGGTTCGTTCCAAATTGAGCTTGGCTTCTTCCAGCAAAGCTGCGGCTTGGCGAACCAAAGCAGTATTATTGGTATCAATCCGATCATCAGTTCCTTCAGCAGGCAACCCAAGCCTGACGCGCGCCTGCTGCAAAGCTGCTTCTGTCTGCTGCAACCGAACCTTGAAGTCTGCGGTTTCCAACTGACCGATGGTCTGCCCTTTGCGAAGACGACTTCCCAAATCAACTTTAAGGTCGTCCAGTCGTCCTGCAACCTTAAAGCTCAGCGTTGCTTGCTCGTCGGCAGCCAGAGTCCCCGGCGCAGTCACCGTGCGGGTCAGTTTTCGAAGCTCAGAGTTCATCGTATTGACTTGCTTTGGCGGAAGGCTCGACGCGTTTCCACCTCCACGCGGTGAGGCCGCACTCGGCGTTTCCTGTTTGCACCCGGCAAAGGTCAAAGTAAGACTAAATATAAATAGAGCGACAGCAATAAACTTCAGATGTGGTTTTGTCATTTTCAAGTTTGATTTTCCCAGCCTGAAAGATCGGGCGGGTACAGTTGTGTTTTGGGAAAGTGAGCAGGGATTATAACTTGCGATCTCAATTCATGCACATCGCTCCCGCCAATGATAAAAAAACTTCGGCGCTTTTGTCTTAAATGTCGCTGTGTAATGATGCAAAAATCAGATTTGCAAAATTCCATCAAGGATCGTTTTTAAGATGAAAAAGAGAATCGTTCTCCTTCTCGCGCTGGCAGCTTTAAGCACAATCTGCTGGGCTCGTTTGCAAAAAAGTCTGGCGGCAACCTCATCGAATATCGAATCAAAGCCCTTCATTCAATCAGAACTGATTTTCCCGCTAGAGCATTGGCATAACCATGCGTCATGCATCGTGGAATGTCCGAACGGTGATTTGCTGGTTTGCTGGTTCAACGGCTCCGGAGAACGCCAGGCAGATGATGTCAAAGTCGAAGGTGCGCGGCTAAAACGCGGCTCAAATAAGTGGAGCCAGCGCTTCACGATGGCCGATACGCCCGGCTATCCCGACACGAACTGCGCAATGTTCATTGATCCGCAGGGACGGCTTTGGCTGATGTGGCCAACCATTCTCGCAAATGAATGGCACACAGCGTTGATGAAGTACAAAATTTCGGACCAGTATCAATCCAGCGAAGCACCAATCTGGAAAAGCAGCGAAGTGCTGCACGTCACTCCCGGCCAGGAGTTTGTGGATGCAGTCAACGGGACCTTATCTGAATGGGAAAAAAGACAAGCGCTTTCTCCTGAAGCGCCAAGTGAAAGTCTTCAAGCGTATTCAGCCCGCGTTCGCAAAATGGCTGCGGACAAACTTTCCAGACGCATCGGCTGGATGACCAGAGCCCACCCTTTCGTTCTCAATAATCAGCGTTTGATTGTCCCTCTTTATTCGGACGGATTTTCCTTTTCGTTGATGGCGATCACGGATGATTGGGGAAAAACCTGGAAAGCAAGCACGCCACTAATTGGAGGCGGCAACATCCAACCCAGCATCGTGCGTAGAAAAGACGGATCGCTGTACACGTTAATGCGCGATAACGGCCCTGCCCCGAAACGATTGCATCAGAGCGAATCGCGCGACAATGGCGAAACCTGGTCAGTCGTCACGGACAGCAAATTGCCGAATCCCGGCTCTGGCTCTGAAATTATTGCGCTTCGCAATGGCCATTGGGCCCTAATTTATAACGACACTGAACGCGGACGTCATAGCCTGGCGGTTTCAATTTCCGATGACGAAGGAGCAAGCTGGAAATGGACTCGACATCTGGAACTCGATC
>CAYLJQ010000928.1:0-2666 GCA_964383955.1 uncultured Heliomicrobium sp.
AGAAAGCAATAAAGTACAAACGCATCATCACGAAACTTTCGGAGGATGAAGACGCACGGAGCAAGATTTATAAGCTCACGGTCGGCTCGAAAGAGGACCTGGAGTTAAAGGAATTGATACTTGAGCCAGTCGAGATGGAGCGCAAAGCGCTACGGCTGGCACTTGTTCGAGTTTTCGAAGAGCGAAACCCTGCGGCGTTGGCTAATAATCCGGCATCTCCACCTCATTGGCTCTATAAATGGCTTCGACCATGGGCGTACACGGTTAAAATCTTACTGCAAATGCTCATTGGGTTCGGGACTGCCTTAACGCTCGTAGTAAAACTCATTACAGCCCAATTCCCAACGCTTCTTTGTTGTCTCACGGGTGCCTATGCGTATATCGAATTTCTACGCGGCCACCCCTTGCAGATAGTCGGTTATGCCTTAGCAGCATCCGCTGGTATTGAGCTAGCTTATATGTTGTTCACGCCGGGCCCAGATGAGGCAATTGAGCCTTTGCTTCTGGGTTTTGCCGCCGCCATCCTTCTAGTGATTTCAGTTGAGAATGTTGCGACCTATCAAATTGCAGTCACAGTGTTCGTCTTTACAATTTGTGTAGCCCTTCTTTTCTGGGTGCGAAGGGAATTTATCAAAGGCGGTAATAATGAGCCTGTAGATGACGATAGGGCGAAATGGCAGTCAAAACAAAATACGCCATCTAAAGAATCTGAAACTGCCTCTGATAAACGACAATTAGAATTCCCGTTTGGTGAACCGCAGACTTAAGCTTATTTCAGCGCAAGGATAGTCATACATAAAAGTAGTTATGTGGGACTAAGAGAGAAACTCAAAAAATTTAGGCAATTAAGCACATGCGAAGTCCGCCAGTACAACAGAATGGTTATTCTGTTGCACTGTTAGCGGTTCGTGCTTTTCGTCGTGAAGTTATTGCTCATATATCTACTGCTATTGGGGCTTCGCATTGAGAAAGTTGTTTACCATCGGGACGATAACGGGCATGCGCTCCATCAGTGTGACGTGTGTTGTGTTGGGCAAAATGGCCAATCTTGATGCCGAGTGCGGCTGCATGTCGCCGTGGATCTCGCCGCCCTTCAGGCGGTACATTTCCGCGATGTGATCAAGCCGGATGCCGTCGGCGTCGCCGAAGATGAAGAACATGGGCGCCGGTGTGCCCTTTAGCTTGGCGGCGTCCAGGTCGCGCTCTTTGGACATCGCGGCGACCATATGCTTGACGAACTTCGGAAAGTCGTCCGGCGTCGGGCTCAGCTTCTTGTAATCAATTTCGAGAGGCGAGCCAATGAAGAGTTCCGGCGAGAGATTCTTTAGCGCGTCGGCCCCTTCCTTGACTACGCCGTCGCGGCGGAAGGGGGACGAAATGACGACGACTTTGCGCACCTTGTCCGGGTGGCGGACCGCACACTGCATCGCCACGCCGCCGCCCATGCTGTAGCCGATAAGGTCCGCCCGTGGAATCTTGAGGTGGCCAAGCAGGGCCGCCACATCGTCAGCGAGGTTTTCGGAGGTCATGTCGCGCGCGATGTCCGCCGTGCGACCGTGGCCCTGCATTTCGATAGCAATCACCTTCCGCGTTTTGGCAAGCTCACCGATCCACCCGTCCCAGTTGTTGGTGATCGTCATGAACCCGCCGTGGAGCAGCACTACCGGCTCGCCGCTGCCGTGGACTTCGTAATACATTTTGAGTCCATTGACAGGCGCGTAGCCTGTCGTTGGCTTTTGCTGCACCGACACGAGAGACGGCACGAGCATCATCAGGAGTAAAGCTGTTGTCTTCATGTTTGATGTCTCTCCCATTCGGTCGAACCTGTGATTAGCCTGACCAACCTGATCTCGCTCCACTCACGACATTCACTCGTCACCCTTCAGCCAGCACATCATCAAGCTGCTTGTAGCTCATCTCCATACCATCAGTCATACCAGTAGCGAACGCCTCGTCGCGGTCGGCCTTCGAAGCATACTTGATCGTGGTCGCCACGTTCGTCATCCCGCTGGCTTCCTGGAAGGTAACGGTCACGATTGATGGTTCCCCGCCCATGGAATAGCCCAGATCACCCGGATCTAAGGTTTGAGTATGTACGAGTCTCGCGTGCGGAACGACTTCCAGGACCTCGCCAGTGAATCCGAACTCCTGGCCGTCCTCGTCACTGCGCCAGCGCCAGCGATACTTTCCGCCGACGCGCATATCCATCTCGCAGACGGGCATTGACCAACCGGGCATCCCCGAGCACCAACGACGCATTAGGTCCGGTTCCATGTAGGCCCGCCACACCAGTTTGACGGGAGCATCGAAGCTCCGTTTGACGAGTACCTCGGTATCTGACGGCAGGCTTGCTTCGGCGGGTTTCATATTTTTCGCTCCTTTTTCTCTTGTTGTTTTAACTCTGCAAGCAACGCATCGAGACGCTTGTAGCTGCCTTCCCAAATCTCCTGCACCTGCTTCAGCCATTCCTCGATTTCTTGCATTTTGTCTATCTCAAGTGAGTAGTAAATTTCCCGCCCCTTGTATTCCTGTTTTACCAGTTCGCACTCGGTCAAAATGCGAAGGTGTTTAGAAACAGCTTGCCGGGTGGTATGGAAATTTTCCGCAAGAGCATTTGGTGTCATTGCCTGTAGCGCAATAAGACTTATGATTGCCCTTCTTGTCGG
>CAYLJQ010000929.1:0-2666 GCA_964383955.1 uncultured Heliomicrobium sp.
TCTTTTTCATAAGTTATTGTCTACAAAAATGTTGTCGTTAATTCAATGCCATTGCGGTACGGGGAGCGGTAGCGACCTGGTTGCATCGCATACTGGCGGATTGATGGCGAGTCAGGGTCTAACGATGGGTGAAAATAATCCTGATTTCAGCGATGCTCGCATCCCGCTGGCCTATCTCATCACCTTTCGATGTTATGGCACTTGGCTGCACGGTGATGAGCGCGGTTCGACAGACCGATTTCAAAATCAATACCGCACCCCGTTCATTCCTCGCAATAAGCGGTGGCACAATTACAATCAGCATCTGCTCAAACATCCACCTGTCGAATTAGATGCAACGCGGCGAACAGCAGTCGAAATTGCCATTCGCGACACCTGCGATAAGCGAAGCTGGTTATTGCGCGCGATCAATGTTCGCACCAACCATGCGCACTCTGTTGTGACCGCTTCGTCTAGACCGGAGCCAATACTGTCCGCGTTCAAGGCCAATGCTACCCGCCAAATGCGAGAGGATGGGTGCTGGCTTTACAGTTACAGCCCCTGGGCAGATAAAGGCAGCCGACGCTACTTGTGGACAACGCGCAATGTTGAACGTGCGATTGATTACGTAATCAATAGTCAGGGTGATGAGTTGCCCGACTTCGATAATGACGACGAGGAGTTTTAATCGCTCGCCACACAAATCTACCAGGTCGCTACCGCTCCCCGTACTGCATTAATCAGCTTTTCAACACGGCGCAAAGGTAAACACAATCACGCCAATCACAAACCATAGCGCCGCATAAATCATTCCGTAGCCGATAAACTCGCGGAAGCTGACGCGAGCGATTCCCGCAACAATCATTGCCCAGAACGGCGTCATCAGATTGCCCATGTGATCGCCCACGCTTAGCGCCAGCAATCCGCGTTGCACAGACACGCCGACGGCCATTGCCGCTTTGGAAGTCACAAATCCCTGAATGGCCCATTGCCCGCCGCTGGAAGGCACGAAGAACGAAACCACCGTTGCAGTGATCGCCGCCATAAACGGGAAGGTCAACGGGGTCGAAACCGCCGCAATCATCCCGGCCATCTTTTCGCCCAACGTTGTATGCTGAATCAGTCCGGCGACTCCGGCGTACAGGTGATAAATCACCACCACCGGCCAGGCAGACAGAATTGCGTGCTGCAAGGCTTTGGTAAACCGATGCACGTTTCGATGTAGCAGAAAGGCCAGCAACAGGAAGACCGCGTTCAGCGAATTGATGTCCAGACTGCTTCGTTTGGTGATGAAGTGGTACCAAAGCCAGGCCGCCACCGCCAGGCAAAACACCAGCGTGACAATCGAACTCCGCTCCAACTGTTCGGAAAAGTTTGCGGGATGATCTTCCGATGTGGTGACAGGATCGGCCAGCTTGTTGGCTTCAGGAAATTCTGACAGCGGGCGCATACGTTTCGGCATCAACCAGCAGCCGACGATCAGCAGCGCAACCAGAAACACGATTTCGTGAATAATCGAAGCCGGGGACCAGATGGTTGTGCTGAGCGGCAGCACGCCAATCAACCCTTCCAGAAAATGCCCCGGCGTCGCCATCAACAGCGGCGCGCTGGCAGAGAGTCCGAACTGCCAGACGGCATTCGCCGCCCAAACCGTCGCCAGCAAAAACAAAAAATCCACCTTGATCTTTTTCTGCTCGGCTTCGCGCGCAAAGTTGATGGCGATGATCGGCCCCAACGCCACGCCCAAGCCCCAGTAAAAATACGAAAGCGAGGCATTCAGCAGCACTGCTCCCATGACAACCTGGTTGGTGGTTTTCGGTCGTCTGGCCAACGCGGCCACCAGCTTTCGGAACATCGGCGACTGCCCGACCACGGAACTGAGCGTGATGATCAGCGTCATCTGCATGGTGAACGGCAACAACATCCACAGCCCGCGATACCAGGCATCCATCGTCGTTGAAAATGAATTGCCAACGGCAATGGCGGTAACAAACAACGCTGCCAGCAAGAAAATTGCTGCCGTAATGGCATCCGGCACAATTCTGCCCATCACTCGTGCAAAGCGATCCGCCCAAGATTCCTCAGTCATTCGTATTTGTTCCTTTGGTTTTAGATTGAAGGTCTGAAAATGCGCGCGGATTGTTGAACAAGCGCGGCGGAAAGACAATACTTCGCCGGTCGAAAACACCGATCGCAAACAGGTGAGACAGGTTCTCACCCAGTCTCATCGGACAGGTGGGACAGGTTCTCAACCTGTCCGATCGGAATTCTGGCAGGTTAAGAACCTGTCCCACCTACCCTTTTTTAGGAGATCGAATGAATCGCCGAGACGTTTTGAAAACCGGTTTGGCTGCAGGAATCGCCGGGGCTTCTGAAATCAACGCTTCCGCCGCCGCCGAAGCCAATCACTTTTACGAGTTGCGAACTTACCAACTGCGAAACGACATTCAGCCCGCAAAAATCAACGACTTTTTTCAGAGCCACTTTTTGCCGCGAATGCAGAAATTGGGCGTTGGCCCGATTGGATTTTTCAACGTGATTTCGGGCCAATTAAGCCCGGCGTTGATCGTCGTGATTGATTACAAGTCTTTGGCTGAGATGCAATCTGCGATGGCCGCCGCCAGCGACAAGGAGTTTTTGAAAGCCTGGCGCGATTTTGAAACGGCCAGCGATATGCCGTATGTCCG
>CAYLJQ010000930.1:0-2662 GCA_964383955.1 uncultured Heliomicrobium sp.
TCAACGGTACGGCGGAACATTTATTAGCCTTCGAACGCTTTGTCAAAGCTCGGCTTTCTGACTTTGAGCAGAGCGTGCCTGATCCGGCTTCCAACGACAAGCGGCGGAGCCAGTTGCTGGATGAATTCATCCAGCGACAACTGATTACACAGAAAGCTGCGGAAAAAAACATCGAACCAACCGATGATGAAATCCGCAATGCGCTGGAAAGCCAACATAAACAAACCAGCACGGCAAATCCCACTGGCGAAGGCCAGGCCACTACCAGCGGAGGCGAACAACAAAATCAGTCCACGTTTCAGGGCGCTGAGCGGCGGCTGGAAATTTACAACGACTTGCTGACGCTGAAATTTTACAAAACCGAAGTTCTAAAAGACGTTCAAGTCACTCCGCAGGAAGTCGAAAAGTATTACAACGACAACAGTTCCCTGTATCAGGGCAAAAACGGATTCTACGTGCGCGAAATTCGCGTTGGCAGTGATGCCGATGCCCAGAAAGTGTACCGCCAAGCATTGGCCAAACCGGGAGATTTTGCCGTTCTGGCCAAAGAAAATTCCGAAGCTCCGACGGCCACCAGTGGTGGATTGATCTATTACGAAGCGCAGATGCTGCCGCCTGTTTTGGAACAGGCAATTACGCCGCTGAAAGTCGGTTCGATCAGCAAGGTGATCAAATCGAACTACGGTTTCCACATTTTCAAGCTGGAACAACGCGGCGAATCGCAGCCGCTGGAAAAAGTTCGCAAAGACATTGAAGACAAATTGCTGAGCCAGAAAAACCAGGCTCTGATTGAAGAATTCAACAAACGCGCGTTGGCCGGATCAAAGATCAAAATCTTCCGCGATCGGCTGGGATTTAATTACACCGGCAGTTTCGGTTCCTAAGCCCGGTGATCCAGCGCGCAAGTTGGGATTTCCTTTCGCGTTCAAGCGAGGGTTGAAATCCGGAAACGAAAAATCCATAACCGCAAGAGAGTAACCATCGCCGCATCCTACGCAGAGCGTGACAAGGAGAGCTTTTATGAAGTTAATGACGAGAATTTTATTGCTGGGCATTTTGGCGGCTTGCGCCGCGTCAACATACGCACAAAGCAGCGACGCACCTCCGGTTGACGAAGTTATTGCGCGCGTCAACACCGGCGTGATCATGCGCTCGACCTTCGAGGCGGCGCAGAAAGAACAGCTTGAACAACTGAAAAATTCAGGGTTGAAAGGCGCGGAGCTGGAAAAAAAGTTTAACGAACTGAAGCCGCGCATTCTGGACGAACTGATTCACACGCAGTTGCTGGCGCAACGGGCCAAAGACCTTTCGATCAACGTCGAACCGCAGGTCAACCAGCAGTTTTTGCGAATGATGAAGGAAAACAACTGCGAATCGAAAGAATGCCTGTCGCAGAAAATGCGCGAAGCCGGTTACGACATCGAAGAAGTCACCAAACTGCTGACGGAAAATTTTTCGCGCGAAGCCGTTCTGTGGAGCGAAGTGCAGATGAAGATTTACCGCGGCTTGACGGAAAAAGAAAAGCGCGACGCGTACGAAAAGAACAAGGAATTCTTCACGGTTCCCGGCGAAGTGACGCTCAGCCAAATCTTCATCGCGTCCGGCAAAGACCCGAATCAAGCGTTGGTTCGCGCCAAGGAAGTCGCCACACAAGCGCGTGCCGCCGGAACTGATTTTGCAGCGTTGGGCGAAAGAGTTTCCGAAGACGAACTTTGCAAGAAGCAAAAATGCAAACTCGGTCCGGCAATCAAAATCTCTGAACTGGCGCCGGAAATTAAGGCTGCGGTCGAAAAAGCACCGACTGGAAGCATCTCGGACCCAATCAAACTGGAAAACGGCTATTACATTTTCCGCATTGACGAACGCAAGGAACCTCAGCAGCAGCCTTTTGAAGACGAATCCGTCCAGCAGCGCGTCGGAGGCTATTTGGTCAGCCAGCAAGCGGAACAGCAGATGGATACTTACCTGTCCAAACTGCGTGAAGATGCCTTTATCGAGGTTGACCCGCGCTTCCAATTTGAAGGCAGCAAAGTGAAATCAGCCCAGATCAAACGGGTCGCGTATTCGGACGAGAACGAAAAGACCCGAAAGAAGAGAGAGAAAGAAGAAAAGAAAAAAGCTGAAGAAGCAAAGAAGGCTGAAGAGGCAAAGAAAACAACTGCGGCAAAAGAAATTGCCAAACCTTAAGCCAATGTGGATTTACAGTGCTGGGAGTTGCGTGCGCTCCAACTCCCGGCATTGAATCCTGAATCAATCCAGCCAGGTGTGTTTTATGGAAAAAATCTTTGTCCGCGACTTCACCCCGAATCAGAACATCAGCACCACATTTCTGGTCAAATCCAAAGAATTGCGCCCCAAAAAGACCGGCGGCCAGTTCGCCATGATCACCTTTGCCGACCGCACAGGCGACATTTCCGGTCAGTGGTGGGACAACTTTGAAGACTCGATTGATACGTTCGACAAGGACGACATCGTTTTCGTCCGCGGGCTGGTAAACCTTTATCGCAATCACCTGCAAATTCAGATTCACAAGATGCGTCCTTGCCAGGCGCATGAAATTGACCTGACGCACTACTTCCCAACCACCAGTTTCGATGTCGAAGAAATCTTTGCGGAAAAGATAGTCATCATCCGAGAGTTTCAAAATCACCATTTACTGCAA
>CAYLJQ010000931.1:0-2661 GCA_964383955.1 uncultured Heliomicrobium sp.
GCGGCATCAAAATGTCGTCAACAATGGAAGAGACGATCTTGCCAAAAGCTCCGCCGATGACGACACCGACGGCTAAATCCATCACGCTGCCTCTGTTGATGAATTCCTTAAACTCGTTCCACATAGCGAATCCTCCTGATTTGGGTGATTGATTCAATTCATACCGACGATTTGACTGCGACGTTCCAACAAAACCGTGTCGCGCCAGATGCCATGAAGTTTGGCGACACGTTCACGCCGTCCAAGCTCCCGAAATCCATGTTTCAAGTGAAGCTTAATGCTCGCCAGATTTTCCGGAAAGATTGCAGACTGCAATGTCCAAAACCCATTTGCTTCGGATGCCTCAATCAGCTTTGCCATCAACGCATTGCCGACGCCTTGCCCGCGCGCAGCCGCAGCGATGTAAACACTGACTTCGGCAACGCCTGCATAAACCTGACGGCGCGACACGGAACTCAGAGCAGCCCAGCCAAGAATTTTTTCTCCGTCGCGAGCCACAATCCGGCAGACGGTTAAATGCCCGGCGTCCCATTGCTGCCACTCCGGCAAATTGGTTTCAAACGTCGCCTGCCCTGTTGCGATGCCTTCGGCATAAATGGCCAGCACCTGCGCGCTATCCTCTGTGCGCATCGAATCAATGTAATAGTTCATCTTAAAAACTAGGCGTGCATTCCTTTGCGAGCATGTTCGTAAATGGTTTCCATTCTTCGTTCGACTTCTTTGGGCGCCGCATAATTTTCCAAATGGCCGTATCCTAAATCAAAGCCCCGCTGCTTTAATCGCTCGAGCTTTTTTAAGCCCTCTGCCTGCAAAGACTCCTGGCTTCGCAGGTCGCCTCCGGCCTGAGCAATTTGCGCGTAAAGCTTTGCTGTCGTCAACGAGTTCGCGGACAACAACCCGTTGCCATTGATAACCCCCAGCTCTTTCAACCGCTGGCTCATTGCCGAAGAGATTTGTTTGCCTGTCAATCGGCGCAAGGCAGGATGTTCCCGGAAGGACGTTGTCAGATGCCCCAACAACGGATCAGCATTTCCGGCAATGGAATTCAGGAAGGTTGGCGAAGCCTGCACCGCAATTCGCCGCGTCAGTTGGCGCAAAGCCATCGGCTCCATGCCCGATTGAAAGGTTGCGCAAACATCCAGGCCGATGGTCAGCCCGTGCAATTTCGCCGCAGCCACGCTTTCCAAACTGGCCCGCAGCATTTGCTCATCAGATCGAAACGCCTGCTGACTGTTCAATCCGACCAGACTGTTGACCACAATCCAGCTTTGTCGCTGAAGCTGCTGTTCGGACTGTCGTCGCAGGCAGCGCGCCAGACCGAAAGCACGAGATTCCAGCGTTGCCATATCCACGCCGCCAGCATCGTCATACAGCAGTTCTGTTCCCTGTCCCGTTTCGAAATATACTCCATCAAAGCTTGATGCCAGCTCGATAAAGCCCGCAACATCAAGTCCCGTCATCGTCCTCAAAGCCTTCGACGTTCCGGCCAGGCTCTGAAAAGCGACGTCAAGTTTGACCTGAGAACGAGCATCTGCCTGCGCTGAGATCCCAGTCATCACGCAAAAACGCGAAGGCAAATTCAACCGTTCAACAATCAGCGCCAGCAGTTGCGCCAATCGGGCAATAGAATCTTTATTGTTGAAAGTGGGTGTCAGGCTAATCAGCACATCGCCGCAGCCGTAACTCAGTCCTTCCAGAATCGAAAACAAAATTTCGTCTTCGTCTTCTCCTGGGCTATTGGCTTGCAAACAGGAGCCAAGGTGTTGCGCTGAGCCAATTGTCACGGCGTCCTTGCCGGGCAAAGGGTTGAATGTGGCTTGATTGATGGTTGCCAACTCTTCATTGGTCATCAGTTTGATGACGGCTGAAATCATTTCCGAAGAAAGTCCGTCGCGGTAATGTTGCAACCAGATTTCGGCGCTTCCGCTGGCCAGTAACATTCGTTTTGCAGTTCCGACCGAAAGCGAGGAAAGCTCCCTCACTAGAGTTTTATCGGCAAAACGCGCCAGCAGTTCGCTTAAGTCGTCTTCAACCAGGGCAGTTTTGGCAATTTCCCCCAACCGCAAATTGGACAACGCACGCCGCGCTTCTAAGCGTACCTGTCCATCCTGGGTCCCTCCAACCACCAGGTCTCCCTCTTTGAATTCACTTGCATGCGCGAAAATCTGCAGCAGTTCCTGACGGTTCATCTGCTTCTCCACAGACACACTTTGGCAAACAGGGTGTCGGACCTTGTCTAAGTCATCTGATTTCCATCAATTAGCGACCTGTCTAAAACTATGCTCTATAATTTTTACAGAGTGTAGCCTATGTGATTAAAAGTGGCGAGAGCCGAGGCGAAAACCAGTCGCATAGAGTTTTTGACTGCTTGGCCAAAAAATGTACACTGCTCGCCCTTAGACTTGCTGAAATCCACTAATAACCAATAATTCGTATCTGACTCAGTAGTTTAACAACCACGAAACACTTGCAAATAACAGGAATAGGAGAAAACCAGAATGAAAAAACTGCTCCGAATTGTTCTCTCGGCGGCGGCATTTACGATTAGCGCGTTTTTTGCCTCGACCGCAATGGCACAATCCCCAACTGTTCCGACAACAATTTCAACGGCTCAACAACTGTCCCAGTCTCTTGGCAATTTCACCATTATCGCCCCTGCCA
>CAYLJQ010000932.1:0-2653 GCA_964383955.1 uncultured Heliomicrobium sp.
GAATGAAAACTACGCGCGTGAACTGATGGAATTGCACACGCTGGGAGTTGATGGCGGTTACACGCAGGCCGATGTCAGGGAAGTCGCGCGTTGCTTTACGGGCTGGACGGTCGGACAGCAGCCAAACCAGATGTTTGTCTTCCGCCCGCGTTCGCATGACAAAGGCGAAAAAATTGTGCTTGGCAAACGAATTGCTCCTGGCGGAGGAATTGAAGACGGATTGCGCGTGCTTGATTTGTTGGCCAAACATCCTTCGACCGCCAGATTCATTTCCTACAAGCTCAGCCAGCGGTTCGTCGCGGACGAACCGCCGCAAAGTCTGGTTGACCGCGCATCTGAAATTTTCAGACAGACAGATGGCGATATTCGTCAGGTCGTTCGTGCAATTCTGGTTTCATCGGAATTTTATTCACCCAAGTATTACCGCAACAAAATCAAGTCGCCGCTGGAATTGGCAGCTTCAGCAATTCGAGCAACTGGCGCTTCAACGGATGCAGCTTCGCCGCTTATTCAAACAGTCGCGCGAATGGGCGAGCCGCTTTATCAATGCCAGCCGCCAACCGGCTATTCCGAAGATTCGTCGCGCTGGCTGAGCAATGCGACGCTGCTGGAACGCATGAACTTTGCCGTGGCGTTGATGGCCAATCGCATCAACGGAACCCGCGTTGACGTTTCCCGGCTGGTTTCGCCCGACACCGCCAAGGATCAAAGACGGTTGCTCGACGGATTGCTGGCGGCGTTGATTCATAGCGAAGTATCAAAGGAAACACGTGGCAACCTGACCAAGGTGCTTGATGACCAACGAGCGAAAATGACTCCGGCGCGGTTTGATGACCGCCGTAATGCCGGAATGTTGAGTAATCTGATTGCGCTGATTCTTGGCTCGCGCGAATTTCAGGTGAAGTAGCTCTATGCCGCCACTTGTCATCGCTCATCGCGGAGCTTCAGCCTATCAGCCGGAAAATACGCTGGCTGCGTTTGCGCTTGCGATTGCGCAAGGCGCGCAGATGATCGAACTTGATCTGCACATTTCCCGCGACAATCAAGTCGTCGTCATCCACGATGAAACCCTGGATCACACTACCAACCTTAAAGGCCGTGTTGATCAATTCACGCTCGGCGAAATCAAACAAGGCAATGCAGGCAAGGGCGAGCGAGTGCCGACATTGGATGAAACGCTGGATTTAACGACAGGCAAGGTGCGGCTCTATCTGGAAATTAAAGATCGTCGAGCAGCGGCAGAAACCTTGCGAATTGTTCGCGCCAGACAATGCCAGGATGACGTGATGCTGGCTTCGTTTGATATTGGGTTGATGCGGCAGCTTGGAGAAGAAGCGCGCGATATGGAACTTGGCATAATTCTTGGCAATCAAACTCTCAATCCCATTGTTCGCTGGCGTGAGGCCTTTCCGTGGATCGCGCTGCGACGCATCAACTATCAAGTCCTTTGCATGCAAGTCGAGCTTTGCTTTCACTATCTTTCCAAAAGAACGAAAGCCGACGGCAAAAAGCTGTATGTTTGGACTGCCGACGAAGATCGCCAGTTTGCAAGAATGAATTCTTTGGGCGTTGACGGAATTGTCACTAACAAACCGGATCGGTTAGTTGAGTTCTTGAAGCGTTACATTGCCAACGATTGATCCTTGAACGGAAAGGTTTGCGGTTGATTTCGAAAATCAAGAAGCGGCGAAGGAATAAGGTTTAGTGAGTTGCACAGGACTCTCGTTGGGGAGTCAGCATGCTCAGAAAACGTCAGGACGAGAGTTCTGACAGTCGCCTTCGCCGCTTAACCGTTATGTGATGATTTCAAGAAGTGTGCGAATGGAAAAATTGGAGCGGGAGACGGGATTTGAACCCGCGACTTCGACCTTGGCAAGGTCGCACTCTACCACTGAGTTACTCCCGCTTAGGAAGCAACTTTTTACCGAAGCAGCCACGTTTTGTCAACGGGGGAACCAAAGAAAAATCTTCGATGAATCAATCTATCTCATTGTTCCAATTGCTTCTGGAGAATTGCCCTTCGCTGAAATAGCCGCGAAGCAATGACGGTTCTGCCGCTTTCCCCGGTGTCGCAATGATGCTGACGACATCGTAACGATACGGTTCGCTTTGAACGGCCATCAAGCGGCGATAAAGCCTTGCTGTACGGACAATCTGGCGTTGTTTGCGGCGATCTACCGCGGCTTCAGGGGCGGCAATATCAGCGCGGGTGCGCGTTTTTACTTCAACGAAAGTCAGTGTAAAAGGCTTGGCTGTTTGATCATAAGCAACTATGTCTATTTCACCCGTAATGGGCCGTCCCTGGCGACTGTAACCAATCGGCAAAATAAAGTTGGTCGCCACAATTCGGTAGCCATGTTTTTCCAGATGCGCGACTGCCAGCCGCTCGCCCATTTCGCCAAGAGCCAGGTGAGAAGCGGTAGGTTGTTCTTCTCGTTCATTCTGATTTTGTAAACTCAACTTCATCTTTTGGCTGTAGCCAGTCAGTTTTGAAATTCAGACGCGATGGGTATACTGCGAAACCTTCGCGGTAATCAACTCAACAAAGGCAATCAATCATGAACTCGACAAAACGAATTTCTAAAGTTCTTTTCCTGATTTTGGCAGGTTTTCTGATCTCATTTCCGGCAAAAGCTCAAAGCCCGCATCAAAC
>CAYLJQ010000933.1:0-2652 GCA_964383955.1 uncultured Heliomicrobium sp.
CCAGACAAAAGGATGAAAGATGAATGCGGAATGATGAACTCTGTATTCTCATCCTTCATCATTCCGACTTCATCATTCATAACGAAGCGCAATCATTGGGTCTATCTTCGTCGCCCGACGCGCGGGGATGTAACAGGCAAACAACGCAACAGCGATCAGCAACACCGTTACGCCGATCAGCGTGCGCGGGTCGCTGGCGCTGATGCCAAACAGCAGGCCGGTCATCAAGCGCGTCAAAGCAAAGGACACAACCAGCCCAATGCCAACACCTAACCCGGCAAGCCGCAAGCCGTCGCCCATTACCTGCCGCAACACGTCTCGGCGTCCAGCGCCAAGCGCCATGCGGATGCCGATTTCCTGTGTTCGCTGCGTGACGGAATACGAAAGCACGCCGTAAATCCCCAGGCTGGCCAGCAGCAGCGCAAGCCCTGCAAAAGCGACCAACAGCGTCATGCCAATGCGGCGCTGTGCGACTTCTTCAGAAAGGATTTCTTCCATGGTTCTGACGTTTGAAATCGGCTGCGAAGGATCAACAGACCAGATGGCTTGTCGTACTGCCGCTGTAATGCTCAATGGATCGCCGGTTGTCCGCACCGTCAAATCTCGCGGCATATTCCACAGCGTCTCCGGCAGTTGCTGGTACGGAAAGAACATTTCTGGTTTGGGGGCCGCTTCCAGGCCCATCTCCTTGATGTCGCCCTTGATGTCGCCAATGATGCCGACAACTGTCACCCACGGACTTGGCGAGTCAGTGCCGCCGAGTTTGAAACGTTTGCCGACAGCGCTTTCACCTGGCCAGTATTGGCGCGCCATCGTTTCGTTGATGATTGCCGACGGCTGCGATTGCACGTCGTCGTGCGGATTGAAAAAGCGGCCTTCGCGCAACTTTACGCTCATCGTTTCCATATATCCGGTAGTGGCTTGGCGGCTATTGGCATCCTGCCCAGGTCCCTGTTCGCGGCCTTCAACGGTGAAACCATTCGTTCCTCCCTTCCAGGTCAACGGCACAGCCGTGGTGTATCCGGCAGCAACCACGCCCGGCACAGCGCGAACGCGTTCCAGCACTTGTTCGTAAAACGCCGCTCGTTTCGGCAATTCACTGTATTTGCTGCGCGGGAGCGAGGTTCTCAGCGTCAACACGTTTTCAGGATTGACACCCAAATTCAGTGCGCGAAGTTTCAAGAAGGTTTGAATCAGCAAACCAGCGCCAACCAGCAACACCAGCGCCAGGGCGATTTCGGTTACGACCAATGCACTGCGCAACCGGCGATGGCCTACGCCAGTTCCATTGCGTCCGCCGCTTTGTTTCAAGGCTTCATTCAAATCAACTTTCGCCGCCTGGAACGCAGGCACTAGCCCAAAAACGATTCCTGTCAGCAGTGAAAGCAGCATCGTGAAGCCGAAGACTTTGGCGTCAATTCTGACACTTGCATTTAACGCCATGCTGTTCGGAATGATTTGTTTGAGGAAGGAAAAGCTAAGCCACGCAAAAAGCAATCCAGTCGCGCCGCCCGCGACGGCCAGTAAAATGCTTTCGGTCAGCAACTGCCGCACAATGCGGCTGCGGCCTGCACCAAGCGCTGTACGGACAGCGATTTCCCTGTATCGAGCCGCGCCCCGCGCCAGCAGCAGATTCGCAATGTTGGCGCAGGCAATCAGCAATACAAAGCCCACCGCAACCAGTAACACGATCAGCGCCGGGCGCACATCACCCGCCAGTTGTTCGCGCAAAGAAACCACAACCGAGCCGAGTTCAAAACCTGTCCATGATGATGGGTTCGCCTGATTTATGCGTTGCGTGACAGCGGCGATGTCAGTGCGGGCTTGGGCAACACTGACGCCAGGTTTCAGCCGCGCCACGACGGTCAGGTAATGGCCTCCGCGATTGGCCAGTTCTTCCCCGCTGAAGGCAACGGGCGTCCAAATGTTTACTTCTTTTGCCAGGAACTGAAATCCGGGTGGCATAACGCCCAGAACATTGTGCTTTCGTCCATCCAGCAAGATCTCTTTTCCGACCAGCGATGGATCGCCGCCAAACCGCCGCTGCCACAAACTGTAGCTGACCAAAGCCACGCGATTGGTTCCCGGTTTGTCTTCTTCTTCGGTAAACGTGCGGCCAAGCACTGGCTTGACGCCAAGCAATGGGAAGAAATTCGCGGTTACATTTTGCGATTCGACCTTTTCCGGTTCGCCTTCATCAGTCAAGGCATAACTGCCATAGGTGATGGCAGCCATGTCTTCAAACACTTTGTTTTGCGTTTTCCAGTCAACGTAATTTGCGGGAGCGGGCGTATTGCGCGGAAAGCCGACTTTGGCCGCGTCTTCCCACACCATCACCAGCCGGTCTGGATCGCTGAACGGCAGCGGGCGCAACAGGACTGCATCCACCAGACTGAAAATCGCCGTGTTCGCGCCGATGCCCAATGCCAACGACAACACAGCAATCAGCGTGAAGCCGGGTTTGCGAAGCAATTGACGCAAACCGAAACGAAGGTCTTGCAACAATGTTTCCATTTTTTCCCCTTTGTCAGATGGGTTTACGGTTGTGAGTGACAAAAGGGACGCAGAGGTAGCAAAAGATTGAGACGTTTTTTGGCGGAATTTTCAGGATGTTTCAGGATTGACGCAGAAAACATCTGCTATCTGGAAAAT
>CAYLJQ010000934.1:0-2649 GCA_964383955.1 uncultured Heliomicrobium sp.
CTTCGGGCACGAATATGTGGGCGTCCAAGGATGAATTTCATTATGCCTGGAAGCGCCTGAAAGGGAATTTCATATTGCGCGCCCGCGCGGAATTTGTCGGCAAAGGCGTTGATCCGCATCGCAAAATTGGCTGGATCGTTCGCCCGAATCTGGAAACCGACGGGCCGCACGTCAATGCCAGTTTGCACGGCGACGGCCTGACTTCCTTTCAATTCCGGCGAACCAAGGGCGCAATTACAGAGCGTGTGGACTTCACGGAAAAAGGCTATGACGTTGTTCAGCTAGAGCGCGCGGGCGGCAAATACATCATGTCTGTCGCTCGTTTCGGCGAGACGTTTGTAACCAAAGAACTCCCGGACGTTCCGCTCGGCGATGACGTTTACGTTGGCTTGTATGTTTGCTCGCATAACAACACTGTCACCGAAACCGCCATATTTCGAGACGTTGAAATTGTGATTCCCGCCAGGGAAAACTTTGTTCCCTACCGCGAATACATCGGCAGCAACCTGGAAGTCATGGATTTGGCGACCCATCAGCGCAAGGTTTTGTATCGCGTCAAAGATTCGCTGCAAGCGCCAAACTGGACGACCGATGGCAAGTATCTGCTGTACAACCATAACGGACTTCTTTATCGCTTCGATCTGAAAACCAACACGCCCGCCCTGTTCGACACGGGCGAGGTCAGGCGGAACAACAACGATCACGTGTATTCTTTCGACGGCAAGATGCTGGGCATCAGCAGCACCAGCGCCGAAGACGGAAACGTTTCGATGATTTACACGCTGCCTGCCAAAGGCGGCAAGCCAGTGAAAGTCACGCGCAAAGGCCCGTCGTATTTGCATGGCTGGTCGCCGGACAAAAAGTGGCTGGTGTTTGCCGGTCGCCGCAACGAAGAATTCGACGTGTACAAAATTCCGGCAGCGGGCGGCGAAGAGATTCAACTGACGAATACAAAAGGCGTGGATGACGGGCCGGAATTTACGCCCGACGGCAAATACATTTACTTCAATTCGTTTCGCACCGGCCTGATGCAAATCTGGCGAATGAAGCCCGACGGCAGCGAGCAAACGCAAATCACGAACGACGAATTCAATAACTGGTTTCCGCATATTTCGCCCGATGGAAAATGGATTGTCTTCATTTCGTTCCCGAACGACATTGCTCCGGGCGATCACCCGTTTTACAAACGAGTCTACTTGCGGCTGATGCCGATTGTAGGCGGCAAGCCGAAAGTGATTGCGTATCTTTACGGGGGGCAGGGAACCATCAACGTGCCTTCGTGGTCGCCGGATGGCAAGAAGATCGCGTTCGTCAGCAACACGGAAATCAAGTAGTTTGCCTCAATGCCGCCTATGCAGATAAAAACACTTGGTCTTGTCTTTATGTCAGTCGCCATTCTTCAGTACGGCGTAGTGCCTTTATTCGCAGACTTAAACACCACGCATGCCCTTAATCCCCGATGGTCAAAACATGCTCGCTTTCATGTGGTAACGCAGGCACTCACAGGCGCAGCAATATCCGCCGTCGCACTGTTTTTGCTTTGGTCGCCTGACATTGAGCGCGGTGTTGGCATTTGTCTGGCTGCAACGCTGAGTTTTTGCGTGCTGGGTGCGTTTTTTGTCAGCGCGGCCTTGCGGTCATTTTACGGCGGAGCTTTAAGCGATTTGGAGGGTGGCATTCCCAAAGCAAGTGGCGTTGACCTCAATGCCCTGAACTTCGGTACTGCCGGCGTGTTGTTGGTTGCCGGTCGGTTGCTGTTGTTGTAAGGAGTGCAAACAACTATGAAATTACGGTCCTTTCTTCTGCTTTTCCTGCTGAGTATTAATCTGTGCGCACAAACCAAAGAAGTCGCAATCACGATTGATGACCTGCCGCTCAACGGCGCGCAATTTGAACCTGCACGTCTTCGCAAAATGACCGAGAATTTTCTGTCGGCCATCAAAAAACATCAGATTCCTGCCGTAGGCTTCGTCAATGAACGATTGCTTTATCACAACAACGATACGGATGCGCGCATTGCCATCTTGAAACAGTGGATTGACGGCGGCGTCGAACTCGGCAATCACAATTTTTCGCATTTGGGATTTGCCAATGCTGCACTGGCGGATTTTGAAGATGATATTGTGCGCGGCGATGCAGTGACGCGCTTGCTGATGAAACCCAACAAACCGCGTTATTTTCGGCATCCGTTTTTGCAAATGGGCAAGACCGCCGCAGACGAAACCGCCTTTGAAGTTTTCGCGGCTGCACGCGGATACAAAATGGCTCCGGTCACGGTTGATGTGCTGGATTGGATGATCAACGCCGCGCATGCCAAAGCACGCGCAGGCAACGATGAAGCGAAGGTGAAATATGTTGGCGAGGAGTATGTCAAATTCGCCGCGCAAAGATTCGATTACAGTGATCAAATCGCACAGGAATTATTCGGTCGGCCCATCAGGCACATTGTGCTGATGCACGCGAATGAACTTACAGCGGAAAATTTAGACGCGCTTGCCACAATGCTGAAAAGCAAAGGCTACAAATTCATTTCCGTCGAAGAAGCCTTGCTAGACCCCGTCTATCAGATGCCGGAAAAGTACCTGGGCACATCTGACCGCTTGGGCCACTGGGCATTCAGCAAAGGCAAAAAACTCAATCCGCCGCAAC